>NZ_JBHIPW010000089.1:0-283926 GCF_042196265.1 Bartonella sp. AP1QHHD | reverse complement strand
TCTACAGGAGTTTGCGTACTTAGACCCTGCCCCATGGGCATTTCTGAACCAGGTGCTTGATCTACAGGAGTTTGCGTACTTGCACCTTGCTCCATCGAAACCTCTGAGCCCTGTATCTTTTCTGGCTGTTTTCTTACGGATATATCTTTGGTTGATAACTGCTCAGGCACTGAAGAATCATCTCTACTTGATATTTCCGGTTCAATAACACGTCCTGAACCACCCATCATATTATAATTCAAATGAGAAATAGCCCACCAAGTTCCCCCAATAATAACAAAAACGCAAATAGCAGCAAACCACAACGCGCTTAAATTCCACTTGGCGTCTGGACCAGAATTCAAGTGCAAAAAGAAAACAATTTGTACTATAATCTGAATAATCGCCATCCCAATAAGATACGCAACCTTTGTACTAACTGCCCAACTTTCCATCATTCCATACATCACAGGAATAAAAGAACCCAAAGTGAAAAATACAGCCAGAATAAAACCAACCAAATAGGAACCAGTACTGGGACCATGTGTTTCATTTTGCACGCTCATCACAACGCTCCTAATAGATAAACCATGGTGAAAACACCAATCCATACAATATCAAGTAAATGCCAAAAAATGGAAAGGCATGCTAAACGTGTCTTATTGTTCTGATCCAAGCCATTACGACGAAGATGAAAAAACATCACAACCATCCAAAGAAGGCCAACACTTACGTGAAGTCCATGGGTGCCAACCAAAGCAAAAAATGCTGACCAATAAGCAGAGAGAATTTCCCGTCCAAAAAGCTGTAAACCTGTTGCAGGATCAATACCCGCATAAGCATTTGGATCGAAATAAAAAACCTCACTCAAAAGTTCATGAAATTCGTAAAGTTCCATACCAATGAAGCAACACCCCAATACAAAGGTAATAGCCATCCATAAACGCACACCACTGATGTTATTTTTATGTGCTTGTACCATTGCAAAGCCATAAGTGACGGATGAAAACAACAAGAAAGCAGTCTCAACCAAAACAAACTTTAAATCTATAAACTCACTGCCCGCTTTACCACCACCATAAGAAGCAGAAAATACAGCAAAACTTGAAAACAGTGTCGAAAACAGGATTAAGTCTGAAAGAATATAGACCCAAAAACCAAACGTCATTACCGAGCTACTATCGTGGTGAAGTTCATCTATAGTGCTCGCGTTATTCATTGTTACAGCACTCATACTATTACTCCTCGTTCTTTAAGAACAGCCGTAAAGGCATCTTCAGTTTTTTGCACTTCTTCAGCTGGAATATAGTAACCATGATGATCACCTGTTAATGAATGACACACAAGCGTTGCGATAAAACCAACCAGTCCAACCGCAACAAGCCACCAAATATGCCAAACAAGCGCAAAACCAACAACTAATGAGAAGAAGCCAGCAATAATTCCAGCCGATGTATTCGATGGCATATGAATTTTTGTAAATCCACTTGTCGGCCGTTGATAACCACTTTTCTTCATATTCCAATAAGCATCATCAGACTGTATCTTTGGAAGGAGGGCAAAATTATAGGAAGGAGGCGGTGAAGAGGTAAACCATTCAAGTGTACGTGCATCACCCCAAGAATCATTTAATGTTACCGGTAAGTGCCCTTTATGCTTAATACCGTACCAAATCGCCAAAACAACCTGTAGCACGAAACAAAGGATACCAAGTAAGATAATACAAGCACCCAATGCAGCAATAATAAACATCGGCTGCCAACTAGGTTCCATGTAATGCTGAAGACGACGCGTCGCCCCCATTAAACCAAGCGCATAAACGGGGAAAAAGGCAAGGTAAAAACCAATAAACCAACACCAAAAAGATGTAATACCTAGTATGCGATTTGGTTTATAACCAAAAACTTTTGGAAACCAAAATGCAATCCCCGCTAAGTACGCAAAAACCACACCTCCAATAATTGTATGATGGAAATGTGCTATCAAAAAGAGCGAATTATGAAACTGCCAATCAGCAGGAACAATAGATAATAAAACACCTGTTAATCCACCACCAACAAATGTAAAGATCATACCCATGCACCAAAGCATAGGAGGCTCAAAGCGAATCCGACCTCTATACATCGTAAGCAGCCAATTAAAAACTTTTACACCGGTTGGAACTGCAATAATCATCGTAGCAATACTAAAGAAGGTATTTACAGCTTCACCCCCACCCATTGTGAAGAAATGATGTCCCCAAACAAGAAGCGAAAGAATCAAAATAACCAACATGGCCCATATCATTGAAGTATAACCAAAGAGGCGTTTTGAAGAAAAAGTTGATACAACTTCAGAAACAATTCCAAAAGCAGGAACAACCAAAACATAAACCTCAGGATGACCAAAAACCCAAACATAGTTAATCCATACCATCGGATTTCCGCCACCAACATTGGTAAAGAAATTCATGTTCAAATAACGATCACATGCCAAGAGTGCAAATGCTACAGCCAAAACAGGATAAATGACTACAATAAGAACATTGCTGACAAAAGCACTCCAACAAAAAATAGGCATTCTCATCATTGTCATTCCAGGAGCACGCATTTTAATCATCGTTGCAATGAAATTCACTGATCCCATTGTTGTTGCAATACCAGAAAGCTGAAGTGACCATAAATAATAATCTACCCCTGTATCTGGACTCGTTTGCAATTCTGTAAAAGGTGGATACATCAACCAACCACCACGACCAAAATTCCCAACACCTAGGGATATGTTAATCAATATCGCCCCTGCAGCCGTAATCCAAAAACCTAGATTATTTGCAAAGGGAAAAGCAACATCACGCGCACCAATTTGAAGCGGTATAAGATAATTAAAAAGACCAAATAAAATAGGCGTGGCCATGAAAAAAATCATGATCGTACCATGCGCCGAAAAAATTTGATCAAAATGCTCAGGGGGCAAATAACCTGCTGTTTCACTCCCAAGAGCTAAAGCTTGATGCGTTCGCATCATAAGTGCGTCCGCAAAACCGCGAACAAGCATAATAATTCCAAGAACGATGTACATAATACCTATGCGTTTATGGTCAACCGTTGTAATCCAATTTCGCCATAGAATCCCCCACCACCCAAGTACTGTTAGAGCAATAACAGCAATTAAACCAACCAAAACAATCGCAATACATGTATACAAAACGATCGGTTCATGTGCAAGCGCATGAAAAGCACCTGCCGTAGGATCTGTAAGTCTTCCAAACATTTCTCAACCCATTTCAAATGAAATTCAAGTTTAAAAGAAACCTTTGTTAAAAGGGCTCTTTACTTTATTGACTCTGTTAAATAACATCAGGATCAAATACTGAACATAGTGCACCCCATAGCGTCTGAGCAGCAGCACGTTTCATTAAATCTTCATTACATACCGTCTTTTCATCGACACATCGATTAACAACACGATAGTAAAGCCGCTTCTCAACAGGTGCAAAATAACGAACTTCAGCATCTTTTTCCTTCGCAGCAATATCACCCATACGAGGCGCAATAGAAAGTTGACGATAAGATGAACGATCAAGTACTCGACCATTAGCCCGAGCTTTTACAATCCAATCCTCAAAATCCTGCAAAGACACAGAATGCCACTTAAACCGCATACCCGAAAAACCATCACCACTATAATTTGCTGAGGCTCCTTTGAATACTCCTTGCTCTTCAGCGACCAAATGCAACTTAGCATTCATCTGCGGCATAGCGTAAAGAACTGTACCCAATTTGGGAACCCAAAAAGCATTGACAGAATTCTCTGACGTCAATTGCAATAAAACTTGACGTCCTTCAGGTGCATAAATCTCATTAATCGATGCAACACCGTATTCAGGATAAATAAAAAGCCATTTCCAATCAAGAGCAACAGCATCAATCTGTAATGGCTTTCCTTCACCTACAACTTCCACTGGAAGAGGATTTGTAGGTTCAAGCTTATAGGTATAATAAGCTGTTAATGAACCTAAAACCATTACAATTACAACTGGAATACCCCACATAAATGCTTCAATTTTATTTGAATGTGCCCAATCAGGAGAATAGTCCGCTTTCATATTCGATGCACGATATTTTATAGCTAAAAATACCACACTCACCATAACTGGGATAACAATACAAAGCATCACCACCACACAAACAACGATCAAAATGAGCTGTTGACGTGCAACATAACCTGATGGCTGCATAACATCAATTTTACAACCAGACAAAAGCAGTGCTCCCCCTAAAATCACAAGCATTTCTAATTGTCTAACAAAGCTTTTCATCTCTATTTACCCCCGTCATACGCACTAAAAACTGTCATAAATATATACCTCACATTGTACAGATTTGAAAATAATTATCAAGAGAATTAAATGCCTATATTACTCTTATTAAACGCTTACTCTTTACCTATCACAATTTAATTGTTTTGCTTAATTGTTTTGCAATATACTCAAGTGCAAACCGATATCCATCACCTCCACACCCAGTTATGATAGCGTCTACACCTGCAGATGTATAAGAATGGTGACGAAAAGCTTCACGCTGATAAATATGAGATAAATGAACTTCTACTTTCGGCCCTGAAAACATTTTTAGGGCATCAAGAAGTGCAACAGATGTATGACTGTAAGCCGCTGGGTTAATGATCAATCCAGAACTTGCCTCTATTGCTTCTTGTATCCATGCTACTAATTGCCCTTCACAATTACTTTGATAAAAATTTATTATGATATCATTTTTTTTTGCCCATTCTCTGCATCTTTTTTCAATATCTTCTAGAGTTTCAGTTCCATAAATTTCTGGCTCACGTTGACCTAGAAAATTTAAATTAGGACCATTTAAAATCGTTATTATCTCTGACATAGCAAGCCTTTTCTTTCAGACCTATCACTTATTAAAAAAATATTTAGCATGTTTTTACGGCAATAAAGCTCCATCCTTAATCTCAAAGAATTCTGCGCGTCCTTTTAAATCATCAAATAAAAGACGATCTGTTCCTGTCATAAATGTTTGTACAGCTAAATCATCAAGAATATCAAATAGAGCAGCACGTCGATGCGAATCAAGATGGGCAGCCATTTCATCAAGAAGAAGAATGGGAGATCTTTCCGACATCATACCTGTTAGACGTGCATGACACAAAACTAAACCTGTTAGCAGCGCTTTTTGTTCACCTGTTGAACAAGATGTTGCTGCTCTATTTTTATCAGCATAAAAAACCTGCAAATCTGCACGATGTGGTCCTTCTAACGTCCGACCAGCAGCACGATCCATTGCGCGATTATGCCGTAATCGATCACAAAATTGTTCTTCAACTTCAGTTGCTGATATTTCACTAAGAGCTGTTTCTAAAAAACCATCAATTTGCAAAAAAGCTCGTGGAAAAGGTATATGTGAGGGCATTTGTGTAAACATGTCATTTAAAAGACGAATGACATCAACACGCGCCGCAGAAATAGCTGTCGCCAATTCTGCCATTTGCTTTTCTAAAGCATCAAACCAAGCACAATCTTCATTTCCATCTAAAAACAAACGATTTCGTGCGCGCATAGCTCTATCATAATCGGCTATGCGGCGCCTATGCAAGGGATCAATCGCCAAAACCATACGGTCCAAAAAATTACGGCGCTCAAGTGAAGGACCTGTAAAAAGACCATCCATAGACGGTGTTAGGACACTAATATGACAATAATCTGTTAGGCAATCACTCGACTCATTCACACCATTAATATGGACCTTTCGACTGTTATCGCTAACCTCAAAAGCTGTACCAATCTTTACTTCACCATAAAGAGCGCATTCAAGACGCGCAAATACAACAAATCCTCCACCACCACCATCTACAAAGCTAACGTCAGAATAAACAGCACGCCGCAAACCACGACCAGGAGAAAGAAAAGATAACGCCTCTAAAAGATTCGTCTTACCAGCACCATTATGGCCAGTAAAAACCACATGCTGACCAGAAAAATGAATATTGAAAAAAGAATAATTGCGATAACGTAAAAGCTTCAGCTGCCTCACTGCCACTTTGTGCACATGACTGGCCATGCATTGCAAAACAACTGCCCCTAAACGCGAATAGGCATCAGTACATAGAGCACATCTGCATCATCATTATCACGAATCAGAGCTGGTGCTCCAGCCTCAGCCAACATAAAAACCATCTCATCACTTGAAAGCTGCCCAGCAATATCCAAAAGATAACGTGAATTAAATCCTATCTCAAGCGGTTCAGATGCATAAGTTACTGATAATTGATCTTCTGCACTGCCCGAATCTGGGCTATTAACAACAAGCCTTAACTGTCCATGCTCAATCGTTAATTTAACTGCACGCCCCCGATCACTTGAAATCGTTGAAACACGATCAACTGCAGAAGAAAAGTCCTGCCTATTAACAATTAATTCTTTATCATTTCCAAGAGGGATAACACGTTGATAATCTGGAAATGTTCCATCAATTAATTTTGATGTAAAAATCACAGAGCCTATAGAAAAACGAATTTTTGTCTCCGAAAGCTCTATACATACATCGCTATCATTTTCTTCTGAAAGAAGTTTTTGCAATTCTCCTACAGCTTTACGGGGAACAATAACACCAGGCATTCCCTCAACTCCCGAAGGAGCTTCCATCTCAACTTGTGCCAAACGATGACCATCAGTTGCAACCAAACGCAATTTCAAAACACCATCATTAATAATATGGAAATAAATACCATTAAGATAATAACGGGTTTCTTCAGTAGAAATAGCAAATTGTGTACAATCAAGTAAATGTTTTAAGCCTGATGCCGATAGAGAAAAACGATAACCAAATTGCCCAGGAAGCGACTCTGGAAAGTCTGCCTTCGGAAGACATTGAAGCTGAAAATGTGCACAACCCGAAACAACGGACATTGTACCTGCTTGATTCTCATCGAGGGATAATACAACTTCATTGCTATCAGGAAGTTTTCGAATGATATCATAGAGCAAATGTGCCGGAACAGTTGTTGCTCCAGCTTGTTTAACATTAACTGCAAAAGATTCCATAACCTCTAAATCAAGGTCTGTTGCTTTTAACTGTACACGGCCATTTTCTGCATCAATCAACACATTCGATAAAATAGGAACAGTATTACGGCGCTCTACCACACGGTGAACCCGACCAAGAGACTTGAGAAATTGACTGCGATCAACTGTAATACGCATAAAAGCCCCGTATGATTTACTAAAAACTATAAGAATTCCTTAGAATTAAAGAATAGATCCCTTTAGAGAATCGCCTGCTAGAGTTTATTAAACCTCTCTTAAAATGGCAAGTCACTCCTGCATAAGAAAAAATAAATCTTTTCATTAAATTCTTTAAAGTCTCTCCAAAGAAAGAAACGATAAACACTATACAGCCTGTTCTCCAATCAACCGCTTAAGCAACTCAAGTTCCTTAGCCAAGGTCTGATCACCACAAACCAAATCTTCAATTTTACGCACAGCGTGTAAAACTGTTGTATGATCACGCCCACCAAAACGGCGCCCAATTTCTGGCAATGAGCGAGGAGTTAATACTTTTGCTAAATACATTGCAACTTGCCGTGGCTTCACAACCGTACGTGTTCGACGATTAGATAACAAGTCCTGTTTAGAAACATTATAATGGCGTGCTACCGTACGCTGAATTTCTTCAATCCGAATACGCTTAGGTTCACCAGGACGTGTCAAGTGACCTAATAACTCATCAATCCGCTCTAAAGATAAATCAGACTCAAAAGATTGACGAAACAAGAGCTGATTAAATGCACCTTCAATATCACGCCCAGACCCTAAAACCGTTTTCGCAATATATTCCAAGATATCATCAGAAATTGATACCATGCCATCATCTTGTTGTGCCACCTTCAACCGCTGGCGCAACATTTGCAAACGCATTTCATAATCTGGTGCTTCAATTTCAAGAGCGACCCCTCCCTGAAGACGAGAGCGAACGCGAAGATCAAGCGATTCTAATTCTGCTGGTGGACGATCTGCAGCGACAACAACCTGTTTTGCACTATCAAGCAACATATTAAGCAAATGGCAAAACTCATGTTGTATCGACTTACCCTGCAAAAACTGCATATCATCAATAATCAAAAGGTCGATATCACGAAGCTGTTCTTTAAAAGAAAGAGCATCATTATCACGAATAGCTGTTGCAAAACGCCACATAAAATATTCAGCAGTTAAATAAATAACGCGCGCAGACGTTAAACGCTTCAATGCAGAAGCAGCAATCGCTTGAAGCAAATGTGTTTTTCCTAAGCCAACAGATGCGTGAATAAAAAGAGGATTAAAACGTAAGGCACTTTTATGCCCTTCTGCAATGGAACGCGCTGCTGCTAAAGCAACACGATTAGAAGCCCCCTCAACAAAACTTTCAAAAGTATAGCGAGAATCAAGTGGAGATCCAAAAACTCCCGTTTGAGAATTCTTAACTGAATGCTCTGCGCAACTTTCAACAAAAGATGAAGTCGCCTGCTCCTCTAGCACAACAGGAGGAACACTTCTTTTACAAACGACATCTCTTGAAACGCGTTCCATACCACGAACAATAACTTCAACACGAAGAATTGCTGAATTCTCTTGTTTCCATAAATGTGTCAGAAGAGAACCATAGTGATTATTAATCCATGAACGTAAAAAAGCAGTAGGAACAGAAAGCTTTACAAGAGTATGACTATATTCAGCAAGCTTCACACGTCCAAACCAACTGGTATAAGCCTCAACACCAACCTGCACCTTTAATTGCGCCATAACACGTATAAAAGCCGCCGCACTTTCCTCCTCTGAAACAATAGAATGCCCTATAGAAGCATTTCTACAAACGTTCTCATCACTTTCCGTCATCCTATTCTTTATTATGTTCTCTGCCGACAGGATATTTACCGAAACCCTTTTAAAGGAACTAGCTTTAGAGTTCAATTTATCCACCATCTTCCATCCTGATAAAAATAAAATTTTGTCCTGCCAAACAACTAAAATAAATCTAGCGAAGGCAAAACGCCCTACCCCAAATAAGATTACTCACCCTCCCCTAGGATAGCCTCATCACAACCCCACTAACAAAGATGACCAATAAGATTTACTTGCACTCATGATATGACCCACCCTTCTAAAATGGTAAACATATCCATTAAGAAAACTAAAAAACCGTCAGAAAACCTCTCCAACACAAAAGTTTCGAAAAGCCTAAATCAAAACATCTTGTATTCAACAAAATACAGAATAATGCGCTGATGTGACCCCTTCATGCTTCTTAGTCTTCATAAGAACCATACAAAACAGCAGAGGTAAAATGCAAGAGGTCAAAATAAAATCAAAAAACCCGAAAAAAATGCTTATATTAATGAGGACTGAAAAAAATATTGATTCAATTCATTTTTTTTCTCTAAATTTACCAATAATTAAAGAATCTCTTCAGATTTAAAAAAAAAAAATAAAATGCTTGACAAAAAAGACTCTGTACAAATCCACAAAGCTTGTGGATAACCATACCTCCCCCTATAAACTTTCTCTCCTTTTTCAAGTGGAGAATCATTATCGATTCTTATTTTCAATAGAAACTTTTTGAAATAATAAACAAAAAGCCAGCATCCTCATGGATACTGGCTTTGTTCTCAATTAAAGGAGAAAAGCTTAAACGCTGAGAGCCTTCAAACGTTTAGCTAAACGCGATACTTTCCTCGCAGCAGCATTTTTATGAAAAACCCCTTTAGAAACTGCACGCATAATTTCAGGCTCAAAATTCTTAAATGCAATCTCTGCAGATGCCTTATCGCCACCCGCTAAAGCATCATCAAACTTACGTATAAAAGTACGAACGCGTGAACGGCGGGCCTTATTAACCTGTGTGCGCGCCGCAACCTTGCGCACCGCTTTTCGAGCAGAAGGTGTATTCGCCATAAATATAATCTCTCTTTCAACACCTTGGTAAAATGAGTCTCAATAACAACTCTACCAATATAAATAAATCCAACCCAAGCAAAACTATAAAGCTGCCTATAACTGTGTGGTTTATAGCGCAATCCTAAAGCTAACGTCAATTAGATTTTCAAAGATAGCCATAAAAAAACGAAGCCAAACTCTTTGATCCGCAACTTTATAGCTTAATAATAGATATTCCTTAACAAACAAAAGAATTTAAACGGCTAACTTACGCAAGACATATTGCAAAATTCCACCATGATGCAAATAATCTAGCTCATCTTCAGTATCAACACGGCATAATAATGGAACGGTTTTTACCGTACCATCAGAAAAAGTAATTTTCGCTACAGTCTTTTGACGAGGTTTCAAGTTATGAATCTCTTCAATTGTCACCTTTTCATCTCCCTTTAAGCCTAAAGATTTCCAACTTAGCCCCTCCTCAAAGACAAAAGGGACAATGCCCATACCAACAAGATTAGAGCGATGAATCCTTTCAAAAGACTGCACAATCACTGCTTTGACACCAAGAAGATTGGTCCCCTTGGCAGCCCAATCGCGAGATGATCCATTACCATATTCAATACCTGCAAAAACAACGAGTGGAATACCTTCTTGTTTATACGCCATTGCTGCATCGTAAATGGTTTGTTCTACCGCTGACGGATAATGAACCGTATAACCTCCTTCTCGACCATTTTCCCCTAACATGAAATTACGAATGCGAATATTGGCAAAGGTCCCACGCACCATAACTTCATGATTCCCACGACGCGTTCCATACTGATTAAAATCAGCCACTTTAACACCATGATCCATTAAATATTTTCCGGCAGGAGAAGCTGCTTTAATAGAACCAGCAGGAGAAATATGATCCGTCGTGATTTTATCACCAAATAAACCTAAAATCCGTGCATCTTTAATATCTGGTAAGATATCAGGTGTTTTCTGCATATCATCGAAATAAGGTGGATTGCGTACATAGGTGGATTGCTCATCCCAAGAATAGGTAGAACCCGTAGGAATCTGAACTTTTTGCCAATTTTCATCTCCCTTAAAAACATCTGCATACTTTTCGGCAAAAACCTTCCGCGTGACATTTTCTTCAATAAACTCCTGTATTTCTTGAGAAGTTGGCCAAATATCTCTCAAATAAATGGGGTGGCCATTTGAATCTTCACCTAGAGGCTCCTTGGTTAAATCTTTACACACCGTCCCGATAAGCGCATGTGCAACAACTAACGGTGGTGAAGCTAAATAATTCGCTTGCACATCAGGGGAAACACGCCCTTCAAAATTACGATTTCCTGAAAGAACCGCAGATGCAATTATACCATTGTCATTAATCGTTTTGGAAATAGCTGGATGCAAAGGACCAGAATTCCCAATACATGTTGTGCACCCAAATCCTACTAAGTTAAATCCTAATGCATCTAAATCTTTTTGCAGACCCGAATTTTGAAGGTAAGCTTCAACGACTTGTGAACCAGGTGCAAGAGAAGTTTTTACCCATGGTTTACTCTTAAGACCCTTTGCCACAGCATTTCGTGCCAAAAGACCCGCTGCAATAAGAACACTTGGATTCGATGTATTCGTACACGACGTAATCGCAGCGATCACCACATCACCGTGACCAAGCGTATATTCTTCACCCTCAACCTGATAACGCTTATCTTGTCCAGAAGTCTTCTTATAGTCTTCGACCAATGCCTTCTCAAAACCCTGCCCAACATTTTCCAACGCAATACGTCCTTCAGGACGTTTAGGACCAGCCATAGAAGGGACAACGGTTCCCATATCTAATTCAATTGTATCACTAAAAATGGGATGAGCCACCATTTCATCATGCCACATCCCTTGTGCTTTGGTATAAGCCTCCACTAAGGCAATCCGACTTTCATCACGCCCTGTCATATTGAGATAACGCACTGTCTCCTTATCAATTGGGAAAAAACCACACGTTGCTCCATATTCAGGTGCCATATTTCCAATCGTTGCCCGATCAGCAAGCGTCATATGCTCCAAACCAGGACCAAAAAACTCAACAAATTTACCGACAACACCCTTCCGACGTAGCATTTGGGTCACCGTTAATACGAGATCGGTGGCTGTTACACCTTCCTTAAGTTTACCTGTTAGACGAAAACCAATCACTTCAGGTAACAACATAGAAACAGGTTGGCCTAACATTGCTGCTTCTGCTTCAATACCACCAACACCCCAACCTAAAACCCCTAAACCATTTACCATAGTCGTATGCGAATCAGTTCCCACACAGGTGTCAGGATAAATCGTCTCACAGCCCTCTTCATTCTTCATCCATACACATTGTGCTAAATATTCTAAGTTAACCTGATGACAAATCCCTGTTCCTGGAGGAACAACGCGAAAATTTTGAAAGGCTTGTTGCCCCCATTTAAGGAAACGATAGCGTTCACCATTGCGTTCATATTCATGCTCAACGTTTTCCTTAAAAGCCATGGAATTGCCAAAAGCATCAACAATAACTGAGTGATCAATGATGAGATCAACGGGAATGAGAGGATTGATTTTTTCAGCGTTACCGCCAAGTTTAACCATAGCATCACGCATTGCAGAAAGATCAACAACTGCTGGAACACCTGTAAAATCCTGCATAAGAACACGTGCAGGACGGTAAGCAATTTCTGCCCCAGCGCTCCCTTTGTCGTTTAACCACTTAGCAACATTGAAGATATCCTCTTTTTTAACTGTGCGACCATCTTCGAATCGCAATAAATTTTCGAGAATAACTTTCATCGAAAACGGTAAACGAGAAACACCTTCAAGTCCGTTCTTCTCCGCTTCAATCAAGCTATAATAAGTATATTCTTTGCCATCAACATTTAATACTCTACGACAATTAAAGCTATCAATTTGAGTCATGACTGTCCACCCTCATACTATAACCACCCAATTTCCAGGAATGAACAACACAAACTACGAGTCAAGGTCGCAGCTTGAGCGCAGACGCAATTACCTCCGCCATCCATTTCCCCTCCACCCTCTAGGCATAATGCGGAAATCAGCGCCAGAAACCATTTTACACCAGATATTGATGTAAGGTATCCTTTATAGAACTATTTCTAGAACTATTCTAGGTACAATTGCATAAAAAATGTGTTTTTTATTCTATAATGCAATAAAGAATATGAAAATAAAAACAAAATAGGCAATCACATGGTGTTATCAGGCAAAGATTTAGCCGCTTACAGAAACGAGGAAATTCTGTTTAAAGGTCTTTCTTTTTGTTTATTTTCACAGCAACTTATGACAATCACCGGTCCTAATGGTATCGGAAAGTCTACATTACTCCGAATCATTGTCGGTCTTCTTGAAGCTGCTGAAGGTCATATAATACTTAAAGACCATGATCAAATATACCCTGTTGCAACTGCGTGTCATTATCTTGGTCCTCAAAATGCTATGAAACCTCTCTTATCTGTCATTGATAATTTGCAATTTTGGGCAGATTTTTACGGTCAACATTTACGTTTTGCGCATGAAGCTCTTGCCGATATTGGTCTTTCTAACCTTGAACATTTACCCTTTAACGCTCTATCAACTGGACAACAAAGACGCGTAGCTATTGCTCGCCTTTTGCTCTCCTATCGTCCTCTTTGGATTTTAGATGAACCAATATCTGGGCTTGATAACCATGCCCAAAAACTCCTTGCCCGTATTTTCCAACGTCATCTCAATCAAGGTGGTATGATTATCGCTGCAACTCATAATTCCATAGGCATTCCAGAAAACCATAACATCGCTCTGGAAAAATTTTTACCTCTCTAGGAGAGAATAAAATGAAAGCACTGTTCTGGCGTGATCTTAAACTATTATTAGCGCTACAAGCCACTTCACTAACAGGATTATTGTTTTTTATCGCTGTTGTTGTCATAACCCCCTTTGCCATTGGACCAGATCCCAAAATTCTTGCACAAATAGGACCAGGTATATTGTGGTTTGGAGCCCTTCTTGCAGGACTCCTCAATCTGAACAAACTTTTCCAAATCGATCGTGATGATGGTAATCTCGACCAATTTATCCTTTCAGGAAAAAGACAAAGTTTTACACTAATTATCTTTACAAAATGTCTTGCCCATTGGGTAGGAACAATGCTTCCTCTTATTTTTGCCACACCTATTTTAGCCCTCATGCTCCATTTAGATATAACAATAACTTTTACAACAATACTTACCCTTTTATGCGGAACACCAGCTATTATTTTTATTGGTGCTATAGGCGCTGCACTCGCAACCTCATTGTTGCACAGTACTTTGCTTATTTTTATCATTATCTTGCCGTGGATCATTCCAATTATGATTTTTGGTGTTTCCGCTGCTACAGCCCCAATAAACCCAAATACCTCTTTTCTCACTTCTCTAGCTCTTCTCAGCGCTTTTTCACTTCTTTTGAGTCTCTTTAGCTCTTTTGTTGCTGCGATAACGCTTAAACTTTTATCAGAATAATAAAAGATGATTGCCGCATAGCAAAACTCTGCCTATTATGAATTTTATGAATAAACTATCTCGTACATATAAAATCAGGTTACTCCCTGCAAGTTTCACCCTTTTCATGAAAATAAGCAGAGTCGTCTTACCTTGGTTGACCGGCATAACATTGTGTTTCCTTATCTTAGGGCTTATTCTAGTGATGCATTCCCCTGATGACTATCAACAAGGCATTACTGTTAAGATTATGTACCTTCATGTACCCTTTGCGTGGTTGTCTACATTCTGCTATGTAACGATGAGTGCAGCGGCATTAGGAAATCTGATTTGGAAATATCATCTTGCTGATGTAGCACTTAAATGTGGAGCGCCTATTGGGGCAATTTTTACCGCCTTGGCTCTCATGACAGGAGCGCTTTGGGGGCGACCTACATGGGGAACATGGTGGGTCTGGGATGCACGATTAACATCAGTTTTAATTCTGCTTTTTATCTATCTCTCCATTATCCTGCTTGGGCGTGCTTTTGACAACCAAGTAAAAGCCGCTCGCGCTACTGCAATTCTTACACTTGTTGGATTTGTTAATATCCCTGTTATTAAATTTTCCGTTAATTGGTGGAATACATTGCATCAACCAGCATCATTGTTACGTGCTGGAGGATCAACAATCGACAATGCTATGTTATGGCCCCTTATAACAATGCTCTTTTGTTTTATCTTTATGTTTATTGCTCTTTATTTGATGGCTATGCGAAATGAAATCAATAGTCATTATATCCGAATACTTCAGATTAAAAAATCCCGTCGTGTACAACAACAGGACGCTTCATCATGCTCGACCTAAATGGCATCCACGGCGGACTTTTAGGAAATCTATCTCAGAAAATTGATTTTTTCCTGAGCACCCTTAAACACGAGCAAATTGTTGTTTTAAGCTATGTGCTTTCTGCAATATCCCTCTTATGTCTTATTGGATATATTCTTTGCAAAGCCCTATACCAAAAAAAAATTCTCCAACAGCTAAACAAAAAAGAGCTGTCACAAAAAGAAAAGTATAATGAAAAACATCCCTCCAAAACTTAAAAAAAATATATCTTTACCTGTTCTGCTTGTTTTTTTTGGACCATTTGTGCTTTTTCTTCTTCTCATGATGTTTTTTTTCAACTTTATGGATAAAAAACACCTTCAAGATTCTTCTCTTCTCCCAAACGCATTGGCTGAAAAACCTGCTCCCAATATTCATCTTCCTCTTCTTGATAAAGAAAGTTATCTCAATTCAAAACAGTTTAAAGGACGGGTTACATTGGTTAATTTTTGGGGCTCTTGGTGTTTGCCCTGTCGCGAAGAGCATCCTATTCTTATGCAAATTGCACAAGATAAACGTTTTGATCTGATTGGTATTAATTATAAAGATAATAAAACAAACGCCCTGCGCTTTTTAAACAGTTTTGGTAATCCTTTTAAATTTATTGGCTTTGATATTTCAGGATATACAGCCATTGATTGGGGAATATATGGACCCCCAGAAACCTTTCTCTTGAATAAAGAGAGCATCATTATTGCCAAACATGTTGGTCCCTTAACATGGCAAATTTATCAAAAAAAAATTCTACCAAAAATTGAACAAGTGATTATGATAGAAGAAAAATAATGCAGGTTTGTAAAAACATAACGTTTTATCATGCTATGTATGCTATTTTATTTATACGGCCACTTATTCTTCTTGGAAAGATTTGACAAGAGTATTATCATTGTTGATTCAAAAACATGTGTAAAGAAATATCTGTAGAACAAACTTCCAAAATATGACAAAAATTTTAAGTAGTTTTCATTTTTCTTTAGCGATTAAATATCTGTTTGGGAGCTTTATTTTTGATTATTTTGACAAAACAATATTGCTATAGAACCATCGTTAGCTTAGTGACAGCAACCAACTATTGTTTTCAAAATCATATAGTATTTTTTCTCCGCTTTTTTATCTGAAATACACATTGTTATGAGGGGGCTTCACCACTATTCTCATCTTTATAAAATAATAAATCTGCTCTTTTGCAGCGTCATTTTTATATTTATTCCCATTACACTTATCTGTTCGTAATAGACTCCATAAAGTCTATATTGAATCTATACATTCTTATTCTTTCGATAATTTCCCTTATGATTATAACTAATAAGCTTTATTGAGTCTTAATAAGATAAATTCGAGTAAGAAAATATGACTACAATCAAAAAGTCTCATTTAACAGAGAAGATAAGTTATGAGTGCATAATCAATTTATCAATGAACATTATAAAAGAATTCATTGTAAGAAATAAACTTTTGAGATGTAAAAAGTACAAAAGAAGCTTTTTCGAGAGGAGAAAATATATTTTACAGAGAACTCTTTTTTAAGCACTCTATGACGTAATTACTGATCTCAACAGAACGATCACTCGTATACATTAAAAAAACTCTAAGACAAGAAATATTCTAGAAGTTCATATGAGATTATGCGTAAACTTTTATGACGCAAATAAAATAGGCTTTTGTTGCAATCATCATTTTTTATGAAAAATATTTGATTATGTTTTTTCTTCTAAAAATTCTTGCGGTGTAAAACAATATGTTTTTGAGCAAAATTCACATGTGACTGAAATATATTTATTTTTAACCATTTTATTGCGTTCATCAATAGAAAAGCCTTCTAGGATTCCTTTAATTTTTTCGTGTGAACAAGAACATTGATCGACAAGAGAAAAAGGGTTAAAAACTCTAATACCTTGTTCATGAAAAAGACGGAACAAGAGCTGTTTACTACCGACTTGGGGATCTGTTAATTCTGAACTTTCAATCGTTGCCATGAGTATTTTAGCTTCCTGCCATTGGTTATCCAATTGGGTATGAGTTTTCGTTTCTTCCTGCTTTTGATGAGGGGCATCTATTTTATGATGAGACGATTCTTGGGGTAAAAGTTGGATCAAAATACCTCCAGCTCGCCAGCTTTTCTGCTGTTTTCCTTGTTGGTCACGATTAATTAATATAGCAACAGCCAGACGGATATCGGTAGGAATTTGTTCTGATTGATCAAAATAAATACGAGAAGCTTCTTGTAAATTTGATCCATCTAATGCAACTATCCCTTGATAGGGTTGCATATGGGGACCTTGATCAATTGTGAAAGCTAAAGTGCCTTTTCCTAAAAGTGTTTCTGAAGAGGTTTGACCATTGTTTATGGCTTGTTTAAGCTGTTCTTTATCAAAACGAGCGTATCCACGTAAACTGGAAGGAGGCAAAAAATCGCACACCAACATATTAACTGGTCCATCGGAATGAGTTTGTAAAATAAATTTTCCCGTAAGTTTTAGAGAAGTTCCAAGCAGAACCGTTAAAAGTAAAGCTTCTGCTAGAAGATAAGAAACCGGTTCAGGGTATTGATGTCTTGTGAGAATAGAATTTAAAGTTTCCCCAAGTTGTACGGTCCGTCCACGGATATCAAGTTCTTCAACTTGAAAGGGAATAACACTATCATCTTCATGCAAGAAGTTGTTGTTGAGAGAGGCTTCATCTTTAGCTTGTTCACTCATAGCTTTGCCTTTTTTATATAATTTATTGTAGGGAGGCTATTGTGGAGAGAAAAACGCATCTTGTAAACACCAAGAAAGAATTGCTTTTTGAGCATGAAGACGATTTTCAGCCTCATCGAAAACAACGGAGTGCGGTCCATCAATCACAGAATCAACCACTTCTTCACCACGATGAGCAGGAAGACAATGCATAAAAAGAGCATCAGATTTTGCTAATTTCATGAGAGATTCATTGACTTGATAAGGCTGAAAAATAGAATGACTGCGAGCACGAAATTCTTGTCCCATGGAGACCCATGTATCGGTCATAATACAATCAGCATCTTGAGCCGCTTTTTGGGGATCATGGGTTAGTGTAAGATGCGCTCCTCGTTCACGTGCCCAATGTATAAATTTCTCCTGTGGTTCACTGCCCTTTGGAGTAGCAATACGCAAATGAAAATCAAAAAGAGCTGCGGCTTCAATTAAGGAATGGAGCACATTATTACCATCCCCCATCCACGCAAATATTTTGCCAGCAATTGGCCCTCTATGTTCCTCATAGGTTAAGATATCTGCTAGAATTTGGCAAGGATGTGTATCATCTGTAAGAGCATTAATGACAGGAATTTGTGCATATTGTGCCAATTCGAGCATACGTTGGTGTTTCGTTGTTCGTAATATCACTATATCCACAAAACGGGATAAAACGCGCGCCGTATCAGCTATGGTTTCACTATGACCAAGTTGCATCTCTGAACCCGTGAGCATGATTGTATCTCCGCCAAGCTGGCGCATACTGATATCGAATGAAATACGGGTTCGTGTGGATGGTTTTTCAAAAATCATCGCAAGTGTTTTACCTATAAAAGGTTTTGAACCTTTCCCTGCTTTAAAAGATGCTTTAAGGATTTTTGCATAATCGATCAGTGCGCGTGCTATTGATGGCGTTAAAATGGATAAGTCCGTGAAATGACGAAGAGCATTTGTCATGTGTGTAATATTTGTCTTTCTTTGTTTACTTGCGAAAGATACGCTATTGCTTTTTCAATACGATGCAAACTTTCATCTATTTCTTCTTCCCTAATGATAAGAGGAGGCAATAAGCGCACAACATTGTTGTTGGCAGCAACACTTAAGAGATATTCATTTTCTAAAGCATTAACGACAAGATTAGAAGACACAACACACTGAATACCCACCATTAGGCCCATCCCCTGAACTGCGCAGATAATATCAGGATAGATATTGAGAATGTGCAAAAGTCCACTTCTTAGTTTATTTCCCATACGCTGAACATGGTTGAGAAAATTTGGCTCTAACAAAATATCAAGAACACTATTTCCTACAGCCATTCCAAGAAGATTTCCTCCAAAGGTTGAACCATGGGTCCCAAGTGTCATGCTTTTTGCAACTTTATCCGTTGCAAGGCAAGCACCTAATGGAAATCCTCCTCCTAATCCTTTTGCGAGGGTAAGAATATCAGGCGTGATATCACTCCATTCATAAGCAAAAAGCTTTCCTGTTCGTCCTATACCCGTTTGGACTTCATCTAAAATCAATAACAGACCATTATCATCGCATATTTTGCGCAAAAATCTTAAATATTCATGAGGGACCGTTCGTATTCCTCCTTCTCCTTGAATAGGTTCAATAAGAATAGCGGCGGTATTTTTATTAATAGCGTTACGCAAAGCGACTTCATCACAAAAAGGTACTTGAATAAATCCACCAGCTTTAGGTCCAAAGCCTTCAAGATATTTTTCATACCCAGTCGCAGCAAGTGCAGCAAGTGTACGTCCATGAAATGCCCCTTCAAAAGTAATTATTTCAATGCGTTCTGAATGACCAGCAGCATAGTAATAATGGCGTGCAGTTTTGAATGCGCACTCCAATGCTTCAGTACCTGAATTGCAGAAAAAAACCTTATCCGCAAAACTATTTGCACAAAGCCGCGTGGCAAAAGATGCTTGTTCAGGAGATTGAAAAATATTAGAAACATGCCAAAGTTTTTCAGCTTGTATTTTGAGCGTATCAACTAATTTTGGATGTGAATACCCTAATGCGTTAACAGCAATACCAGATGTGAAATCAAGATAATGTTCTCCTTTATCGGAAATAAGCCATACACCATGCCCTTGTTCAAAATGCAAATTTCGTCGTGCGAAGCATTCATAAAGTGGTTGTATAGAGACGACATCCATCATAATTCCCTTTATATTTTAGTCTTTTCAATATATATACAAAGCAACACTACAAATAAAACAGCATGGTATATTTCGTTACGGTGCTTTCAACATTTCATTACGATTAGTGATTACACCTATGGAATAGATCATTACACCAATTGAAAAAAAGTCAATGAGGGTTCTACAAATAAGCATTTTGGGAAAAAGCCTTAAACAAAAGTGAAAGTTTAACCTATGATTGATTTGCAAGTTGGGGAAAACATTCTAAATAAACTCTTCAAGAGGTAAAGACTCTTGTCATAGAGTGAGTGCATATTGTAATTTACAATATAATAAGCAAGATGATGTGTTTTGATTTGTAAATCCACAGGTTGGATGATTTTTTTATGCTCACGTAGAGTGTAAAGTTCTTTCATTCAGCGTAATGAAACATTATTTAAACATTTGAAGATGCAACGGGGGAGAGCATCTTAGTGACGTAATCGGAATGGAGTGCTGGTATGGGTTGGACATGTGAACGCGTTGAGCTTCTTAAAAAGCTTTGGAGTGAAGGGTTAAGTGCAAGTCAAATTGCTGCTCAATTAGGTGGGGTCAGCAGAAACGCAGTCATCGGCAAAGTACACCGATTAAAGTTGCCAGGACGCGGTAAAACAGCACAAGGAAGTGCGCGTACGCAAAAAACCCCCGTGGGAAGCAGCCCATCATCTCCACGTGTGCGTCGCAACACATCCACGGTATCGCCAATGAACACATCATCTGTAAGTATTGAAGAAACAGCTTTAAAGACAGAATTTGTAGCGGAAGATATAAAAGAAGTTGATATGTCCACAAAATCCAATGTAGTTGTGCCTATATCACGTCAACTTAATCTTTTACAATTGAGTGAAAATACATGTAGATGGCCGGTTGGCGATCCATTATCAGCAGATTTTCATTTTTGTGGTGCAGATTCTGATGAAAATAGCCCCTATTGTGCCTTTCATGCTAAGCTAGCATTTCAACCAATATCTGAAAGACGTCGGATAAGAGTGTAATATCCTCGATTGAATCTCATATTCTACACCTTCTGCGCTTCGTTATGAAATTTTAATTATCGAATTATTATGAGAAAGAAATTTAATAGAGCTTTTAATGAGTGAAAAAATTTCTTCATGAAACTATTCAACGAAACTGTATCTTTTGTGCTGTTGCACAATTATGTGTTGTAAAGTTATATTCCTGCTTATTTCCAAGATTCTCTTTAATTTAGTTGTACTGCTTTTAACACTATCCATAGCGACATCTTTTGAATAAGATCGTTTCTCAATTTCTCATGTTTTTATTCTTCGTGTATTTAATAGAGTAATGCTGTGGTTTATAAAAATAATTTATCGCTTTGCAACTTGAATGAGATCCATCTATATCTCTCTCATTTTAAGTCCTATTATATTGAATCAATCAAAATCTTTCGTTTGGGCGTCACGAGCGAGATGAGAACTGGGGAGAGTAAAAACACTTAAAGAAAAGCATGCCTTCTACAAATGCTTTCAAGTGCCAAGGGCTTCAAGAGTTGTTGCAACATTGGGAGCTAGCAAAGTGTGTGATGATGCCAGCTTGCTCTTTTATTAAGCATAAAGATAGGAGTCTTAATGGATTTATCGTTATACCCTTCACGGATGCCGTCGCAATATAGGCTTGGGTGCGTTGAGAAATGTTTCTTTAAAAAAAGCCTGCGCATATATGCAATCCAATCTCATTCTGTTTTGCGTGAGGGATGTGCCCCATTAAAGAATGCGATAAACAAAAGCGTGAAGCAATACGTAGAATGTAAAATGATATATTTATAATTTTTTATAAAAAATTATAAATAAGGGGATATTGTATTCAAGGCTCTTACGAAATATACGAAAACTATGAATTATTACGTATAAATAAATATTAAACTTAGAACGACCACAATAACATCACTTTCCTTTTCCCGACACGAAACGGCGCAACCAAACATAAAGTGCACCTTCTCCGCCATGCTGACGCGCTGCTTGCTCAAACGCATGGACATAATATCGAAAAGCTGGTGTTGATAACCAATACGGAACAAATCTATACAAAGCTCCATCGCTCCCAACAGATCGTCCTTTTCCTGTAATCACAAGGACATAACGCAATCCTCTCTGCTGAGAGGATTGTAGAAATTTTTTTAAGAAAAAATAAGCTTCTTCCTGCATATAACCGTGGAGATCAAGGCGCGCCTCAAGAGGATAACGACCTTGGGAAATTTTACGATGTGCAACATGATCAAAGAAATGAATCTTTTGTACTTGTGTAACTGCCCTCTTTTCTTTTTTAATAAATGTCGAGGATTGTTGATTTTCCTGAGACAATGAGGAGATTTGAGTTACAGGCTGTTTTTTATCATTAATATTTGCAATAGTTTCTGAAGCAGAAGAGAGCATCTTACCGTGAAGCGGTGTTATCGTACGACAAACCATATCCCATAAAAGGCGATCCTGTGAAGCCAATAAATCTCTTTTTTGTCTCCATTTACTTGAGGACATTTTAATTTCTCATAAATCATTGAATACTTATGGAAGAAAAACAAAAAGTATTTTAATTTTCATTTTCTGTAGCAAAAAGCTTCCAGTTTGGATCTGACGATAAACTATTGCGAACGAAAGTCCAAATATCCCTGATTTCTACAATAGCATCAGGATCACCGTCTATACGCTCACCCTGTTCATTATAAGTAACAGAAATCATCTCACTGACAATACGTATCGTTAAAAGTTCATCCTTTTCTTGTATTGCCGCCGCAACAAATTCGATCTTATTAATTCCAACAAAAGTGAACTCTATTCTCTCTTTATTTTTTTCTCGTTGCTCAATAGCCGTACAAAAGCTCTCAAAAACATCCTGACAAAGCAAGCTTTTAAGTTGATTGCGATCACCTTTGGCAAAAGCTGTTACAATCATTTCATAAGCAATTTGTGCACCTTTTATAAAAAATTGAGGAGAAAATTGAGGATCAATTTTATGCAATTCCCGCAAATTTTTATTCAAAATACTCCCCTCCGGTGAAATTTTATCAATTTCACTAAAGTCGTCTTTTTGTGAATTTTTCTGATGAGGGAACGAAACAATATTATCAGCCGTTTCTGCTTCAACCTGTTTTTTAGAACGACGCGAATAAGGATCAAAGGGGGGCTTTTCAAACCCGATTCGTTTCCCTAATACATTACGGAGTTGCACAAAAATAACAACCATAACAACAAGAGCTATGACAAGTATAACGTCAAATTCCATGGGCGCTATCAATCTCCAAAGCTTAAATCTCTAATAAACATTGCAGTCAATACCATTTATCAATAAATATGTAAAATAAGGAATCTTATCATTCAAATATTTTTATAGATTTTATATTAAATGGAGTGCTCTTAAGAATTTCTCCCCACCTCATTCAGAAGGAAATTTGCATGTGATAAAACTTTATTCTACAAATCCTCGTTTTTTTGTTGTTATCTTTCTTTGCATTCTTTTAATCGAGATCGCTGGTTTTATCTTTGTTGGTCAAGAAATTGGTATTTTGGCAACTTTGAGTTTGGTTATTCTCACAACCATAGTTGGGGTTGTTTTATTGCGAGTTCAAGGGTTTAGCCTTTTAAAAAACATACAAACTGAACTTATCCAAGGACGCACATTAGAGAATAATATTATTAATGATGTTTTCATTATGTTTAGTGCAATTTTACTTATTCTTCCTGGCTTTGTAAGTGATCTCTTGGGAATATTACTTCTTATTAAACCAATTCGCTCTGTTGTTTGGCATTTCTTTACATCATTACAAAACAAAATGAATCTCAATACTAAAAGAAAAAATGATGCTGAAAAAATAATTGATCTTAATGCAGAAGATTACACAACTTATGATACGACAGAATCTCCATGGCGCAAAAATGATGATAACCATTGAAATGCCTAAAAAATCTGTAACAAACTAAAAAAATATTCAAGATAAAGAGCGCATTTCTTGCAACCTTTTGCAAGGCGTGATAACCAATTTTGTCTTTAGATCTAAAATAAATATACATATTATAATGAGAGAGGTTCGTCGTATGGCCGAAGATGAAATGAATAACAGTGGTGGAGAGCCGGTTTTTGCTGTATTAACTCAGTATTTAAAAGATTTATCATTCGAAAACCCAGGTGCTCCTCGTTCATTGCGTACACGTGAAAAATCACCACAAATTGATATCAATATTAACGTCAATGCTAACCCAATTGGTGATGACAATTATGATGTCGTTTTGTCTCTCTCCGTCAAAGCCAATGATAATACTGAAACCTTGTTTCATGTAGAACTGATTTACGGTGGTGTTTTCCACCTTGAAAACATTCCACAAGAACATGTTATGCCATTGGTCTTTATTGAATGTCCCCGTCTTTTATTTCCATTTGCCCGCCAAATTATATCTGATGCTACTCAAAATGGTGGTTTTCCACCTTTATGGATTGATCCTATTGATTTTGCAGCCCTCTTCCAAAAGCGTCTCGCTGAAGAACAAAAAGACAATCAAATACAGCCCTCTTAAAAAATTTATTCTTTTGCTATCATAAAGCCCCTTGATATATTATTAGTATATTAGGGGCTTTTTTCCTTTAGACGACTTTTGCGGCATGATAAGCCGCAAGCATTGCGATATTGACAACATCTGTATCGTTTCCACTAAACGGTACAATTTGGACAGATTTTTCCAATCCAATTAAAATAGGACCAATGATGGTTGCTCCACCAAGTTCTTGTAACATTTTGCTTGCAATGGAAGACGCGTGATATCCAGGCATAACCAAAATGTTAGCGGGCTCTGTTAATCCCATAAATGGATATTGCTGCATCAATTTGGAATTGAGTGCTACATCGGCGCTCATTTCTCCGTCAAACTCAAAATCAACCTTGCGTTCATGCAAAATATTAATCGCATCCTGAATTTGCTGTGTGATTTGCCCTTTCATATAACCAAACGTAGAAAATGCTAAAAATGCTACCCGTGGTTGATATCCAAATCCACGTACAAATGAAGCGGTTTGTTCCGCTATATCCGCAAGTTCTTCAGCATTAGGATTTTCATAAACAGCTGTATCCGTAATAAACACAGTTCGTCCTCGGCAAATGGCCATTGAGATACCAATCAATCGTTCTTTTGGTTTTTCATCAATTGCACGACGTATGTCGATCAGCGCTGTTTCATAATTGCGTGTCACCCCTGTAACCATTGCATCAGCATCTCCTAGTGCCACCATACACGCAGCAAAATAATTGCGATCATTATTGATACGACGATGACAATCACGCAACAGCCAACCTTGACGCTGCATCTTTTTATAAAGATAATTCGCATAAGCATCTGTACGGCAAGAAAGCTTAGCATTCATAATAGAAATACCTTCACGCTCCAGATCAATTCCAGCAATAACAGCTGTTTCTCTTACTTGCTCTTCACGACCAACCAAAATCGCTTGTCCTAATTTTTGATGAACATAGGAAACGGCTGCCCGCATAACTTGCTCTTCTTCACCTTCTGCAAAGACAATTTGTTTTGGTGCTTGACGAACATGGTTATAAACCCCACGCATCATCGAGGAAGTAGGATCACGTCTCGCATTCAAATCGCGCTCATAGGCCTCTAAATCATCTATGTTCTTTTGCGCAACACCGCTTTCCATTGCTGCTTTTGCTACCGCTATTGAAACAACCGTAAATAAACGCGGATCAAAAGGAACAGGGATGATATAGTTAGGACCAAACTTTAATCGCTTTCCATGATAAGCTTCTGCAACGCTGTCAGGCACTTCTTCATGTGCTAAATTAGCAAGAGCCTTTGCCGCAGCAATCTTCATGTCTTCATTAATAACTCTTGCACGCACATCAAGCGCACCACGAAATATATAAGGAAAACAAAGAACATTATTAATCTGATTTGGATAATCGGAACGTCCTGTTGCGACAATGGCATCATGACGCACTTGCATAACCTCTTCCGGCGTAATTTCTGGATCGGGATTAGCCATAGCAAAAATGATCGGCTGGGGTGCCATGGATCTTACCATTTCAGGAGTAAGAGCACCTTTAGCAGAAACCCCAAAAAATATATCTGCACCTTCCATTGCTTCCATAAGCGTACGTTTATCTGTTTGAATAGCATGCGCAGATTTCCACTGATTCATTCCCTCTTTGCGGCCTTCATAGACCACACCCTTTGTGTCACATAATATGATATTTTCGGAACGAAAGCCCATCGCTTTAATCAATTCAATACAAGCAATCCCTGCAGAACCAGCACCATTACAGACTAACCGCGTATTTTGCATATCGCGCCCTGTTAAAGTCAAAGCATTGAGAACACCCGCAGCAACAATAATCGCTGTACCGTGTTGATCATCGTGAAAAACAGGTATATTCATCATCTCGCGTAGGCGGCTTTCAATCATAAAGCACTCTGGCGCCTTAATGTCTTCAAGATTAATTCCACCAAAAGAAGGTTCTAAATGGCGCACCAAATTGATAAAATTTTCTGTATCGTTTATATCAATTTCTAAATCAATGGAATCAATATCCGCAAAACGCTTAAACAACACTGCTTTGCCTTCCATGACCGGCTTAGAGGCAAGTGCCCCTAAGTTGCCTAACCCTAAAATAGCGGTTCCATTTGAAATAACAGCAACAAGATTACCTTTTGCTGTATAATCATAAGCTAGCGCTGGATTTTGAGCAATTGCCTTAACTGGAACTGCAACACCTGGTGAATAAGCAAGTGCTAAATCATGCTGTGTTGCCATAGACTTTGTTGCAATAATCTCAAGCTTTCCTGGTCGACCACGACTATGAAAATCTAGAGCTTCTCTTTCGCTCGCACTGTAAACAGTTTGAGACATTTTCTGATCCTGCTCGCTCTTTTTCATCTCACTTTATTTTCTCCAAAAACAGTGTAAATTTTGCTTGATAATGCGTATAGTCATTAAATTTGATTCATATATTAGAAATCGCTATTCTTGCCTTAGCAAATCTGATGATGCGTTGCAATTTAGAGATAAATAGATATTGAAGTAAACAAAAAAGAGTAAAAACTTCACTTAAAGGAAACAGGCCTCGTACAAATGGATAAAAAAAACAATCATAAAAATAATTTAATTCCACAGCCTTCTTCCCCATCTGCTTCCTCTCAAGAACGTCTTACACCTATGATGGAGCAGTACATAGAAATCAAAGCCGTCCATCATGATTCCCTTCTCTTTTACCGAATGGGGGATTTTTATGAATTATTTTTTAATGATGCGATTGAAGCTGCTCAGGCTTTAGGAATCACACTCACAGCACGCGGAAAACATTTAGGACAAGATATTCCTATGTGTGGTGTTCCCGTTCATGCTGCAGATGATTATTTACAAAAACTGATTGCTTGTGGTTACCGCGTTGCTGTTTGTGAACAAATAGAAGATCCTGCTGAAGCAAAAAAACGTGGCTCAAAATCTGTTGTTCGGCGTGATGTTGTTCGTCTTGTAACACCTGGAACAATAACAGAAGAAAAACTTCTTGATCCAACACGCGCAAATTATTTGATGACACTTTCCCGTATAAAAACCAGTGATGGAGAGGAATTTGCTCTTTCTTGGATTGATATCTCAACAGGCATATTTCGTGTAACAGAAAGCCGCCAAGAAAAACTTTTGGCAGATATTATGCGTGTGGATCCACAAGAAATCATTGTTTCTGATTCATTTTTTCATGATAAATCTCATAAGTCACTTTTTAGTGTTCTTGATCGTATCGTTTCACCTCAACCTGCTTGTCTCTTTGATGCACTCACCGCTGAACGCGATATTTGCAATTATTTTAAACTCTCAACTCTTGAAGGCGTTGCCGATTATTCACGCTGTGAACTCTCTGCAATTGTAGCTGCTATTCGTTATATCGAAAAAACACAAATCACGCATCGCCCTCCCCTCATGCAGCCTGAGCGCCAAAATGAAAGTGCAACTCTTTTTATTGATGCTGCAACCAGACTAAGCCTTGAACTTATTCGAACGACATCAGGTCAACGGGATGGAAGTTTATTAAAAGCTATTGATCGCACTGTAACAGGAGGAGGATCACGCCTTCTTATTGACCGCCTTATTGCTCCCCTCACAACTCCTTCAGCTATTGATACGCGTTTGGATTCTATCGATTTTTTTCTACATAATCCTTCTCTTGCGGAAGCGATAAAACTTATTTTAAAGGGGGGACCAGATATGCCCCGCGCCGTTTCACGTTTGGCTCTTGGACGAGGAGGTCCCCGTGATATGGCGACAATCCAGCGCGGCTTTGAAATCATTCGTGAATTGCATCAACTTCTTGATAATGAGCTTCTGCCTCAAGAAATAAGTGATGTACAACAGGTGTTCTCAAACTTACCCACAGCGTTGTACTTTCATTTAGAACAAACATTAGCTGATGATCTCCCACTCCTTAAACGTGATGGTGGTTTTATTCGTTCAAATTATCATAAAGAGCTCGATGAAATGCGTGCTTTACGTGATGAATCGCGCCGTGTCATTGCTGAACTTCAAGCGCAATATGCCAAAGAAACAGATATTAAGACTCTTAAAATAAAGCATAATAATATTCTAGGTTATTTCATTGAAGTAACCAGTACACAAGCATCTGCCCTTACAAATAATCCACAAGCTAAAGCACATTTTATTCATCGGCAAACAATGGCAAACGCTATGCGTTTTACGACAACAGAGCTTGCTGACCTTGAAAGCCGTATTGCCCATGCTGCCAATCACGCATTGACACTTGAACTAGAGATTTTTGATATTCTCGTTCAGGAAATTACCGAACAAGTTGATTTTATTCGTAAAGCCTCTGAAGCACTTGCTATTTTAGATGTCTCTGTCGCCTTAGCATATCTTGCTGAAGAACAAGGCTATTGCCGACCTAAAATTGATCTTTCACTTACCTTTCATATCACAGCAGGACGCCATCCTGTCGTCGAGCAAGCACTCCGCAAACAAGCAGCAGAACCTTTTATTGCCAATAATTGTGATCTCTCTGTGCAAGAAAATCAGCAATATGCAGCAATCTGGCTGTTGACAGGGCCTAATATGGGAGGAAAATCAACTTTTTTGCGGCAAAATGCTCTCATTGCTATTATGGCGCAAATGGGGTCCTTCGTTCCAGCGACTTCAGCACATATTGGTGTCGTTGATCGCCTGTTTAGTCGTGTCGGGGCTTCCGATGATCTTGCACGGGGGCGCTCAACCTTTATGATGGAAATGGTTGAAACAGCAACGATTCTCAATCATGCTAGCCACCATTCCCTTGTTATTCTTGATGAAATAGGGCGTGGGACATCAACTTTTGATGGACTTTCTATTGCTTGGGCTGCCGTTGAATATCTCCATGAGGTTAACCATTGTCGTGCTATTCTCGCTACCCATTTTCATGAAATGACCGCACTTACCGAAAAACTTGACAGACTGCATAATGTAACCATGAAAGTCAAAAATTGGGATGGTGATGTAGTTTTTCTTCATGAGGTCACACCAGGAGCTGCTGACCGTTCCTATGGTGTACAAGTCGCAAAGCTTGCTGGACTTCCCCCAGCCGTTATTACACGAGCAACAGATGTACTCCATCAATTAGAACAAGGTGAAATGGCTGGAAAAGGACCTAAACTCATTGATGATTTACCACTCTTTTCTCTTAAAGCAACATCTCCCGTCAATGAAGCAAGAAACAAACATTGTGTACTTCACGAAGCTTTAAAAAATATCCATCCCGATGAACTCTCCCCTAAACAAGCTTTAGAAGCAATTTACCACCTCAAACAGCTTGAAAAGAGTAACCCTTTATAGAAAACGGATGTTATTTTTTATTAAAAAGCTTTCTTAATAGGAGATAAAGTATCCCTTTTTGATATGCCACAGCACAAACTGTTGTTTACCGTATTCCCATCTCTTTTCTACACAATATATTTTGATAAGTGTAATGCATATAGAGGCAAAATCCTATGCATTATATTTCATATTTCCTTAGATCAACATTGGCCCGTATACAAAAAATTGGTCAATATCGACTATTTTTACAAGATAGTCGTTTTTTGCAAAGATTGTCATGAAATCTCCTCCACCTTGCAAATACGCAACATTTAATGAATTATGCTTTTTCACAATCAATATTATTGTTATCATAGCAACAGTTTTAGTTTAAAGCTGTCGGTGTTGGGATGCCTCCCCATTTTTCATAATAAATTCATGGATAATGGATCTCGCATTTTCTTCACATTTTAAGTTATAAAGAGCTCTTTTACTGTTTTCATATGAAACATATAATCAGATATATCACAGCAGTACTTTATTTTCATAAACATCTTTGAACTCCTTCCCGCACCTCAAAGGATAAGGATTTTCATTCGAATCAAGTCTGCAAACAGTCCAGATTCTAAGGGATTTACCTTGACTTCCTAGTCATGTAATTCACTTAAACTCAAAGTTTGATAAACAAGTCTAAGAATATTCACCACACACTAAATATATTAAGTAGGATGCCGTATATCACAGCTCTAAATGACAGTGTTTTTACGGTACAACAAGATAATGCCACCAGTACAATAAATATCTTTCATAAATATAAGAACAGGAAATCGTAATTTCGTATAAAATTGAAATATGATATGAAACGTAATCATACCATATCTATCTTTATCTGTCTTACATAGCTGCTAAAATAAGCAATCCGCAGCAGCTTTTAGTTGTATTGATAGCTTTTTAATCATACTGATCATGACTCGAAATATTCTGATAAGCTCATAAAATAATTAGCTTAGAATATCGTGTAAAAGATGCAAAAAATCAGAATACTATCTCTCTTTTATAAGACGCGTCATTCATCTCATCAAATATTACGTACTGCACCCTTTGCAGCAGATGTGGTCATCGCTGCATAGGCTTTGAGAGCCTTTGAAACTTTACGCTGACGCTTCTCTATCGGTTGCCAAGCACCTTTTCCTTTTGCTTCCATCTTAGCACGGCGCTGCTTCATCTCAACGTCATCCACCAACATATGAATTTTACGATTTGGAATATCAATTTCTATGATATCCCCCTCCTCCACCAACGCAATTTCTCCTCCTTCAGCAGCTTCTGGTGAAATATGTCCTATCGAGAGCCCTGAACTTCCCCCTGAAAAACGTCCATCCGTAACAAGTGCACAAACCTTGCCCAATCCTTTAGATTTGAGATAACTTGTTGGATAAAGCATTTCTTGCATTCCAGGTCCACCACGTGGACCTTCATAACGGATTAAAACAATTTCACCTATTTTAATCTTATCAGTTAATATAGCTGAAACAGCTGAATCTTGGCTTTCAAAAATTCTTGCCGGACCTTTAAAAGTTAAAATTGATTGATCAACGCCTGCTGTTTTTACAATGCAGCCATCTTTTGCAAGATTTCCATAAAGAACTGCCAATCCTCCATCTTGTGAATATGCATGTTCCCTATCGCGAATCACACCTTTTTCACGATCAAGATCAAGGCTCTCATAGCGACAAGATTGGCTAAAAGCTGTCTGTGTTGGAATACCACCAGGAGCAGCACGATAAAATGTACGAACTGTTGGTTCATTAGTTTGTTTCACATCCCAACGGTAAAGAGCTTCTTTCATTGTTTTTGCGTGAACCGTATAAGTTGACGTATCAATGAGTCCCGCCGCATCCAGTTCACCTAAAAGCCCCATAATACCACCAGCGCGATGAACATCTTCCATATGTACATTCGCGACAGCAGGAGCAACCTTACATAAAACAGGAACACGACGTGAAAGATGATCAATATCCGTCATGGTAAAATCCACCTCACCTTCTTGCGCCGCGGCTAAAAGATGCAGTACTGTATTGGTTGATCCCCCCATAGCAATATCAACGGTCATTGCATTTTCAAAAGCCTTGCGTGAAGCAATAGAGCGCGGCAAGACTGTTTCATCATCTTTTTCATAATAACGTTTAACCAATGCAACAATCTGTTTTCCAGCTTCTTCAAAAAGCATCCGTCGATCTGCATGTGTTGCTAACATTGATCCATTTCCGGGAAGCGAAAGCCCCAATGCTTCCGTTAAGCAATTCATGGAGTTGGCTGTAAACATTCCTGAACAAGAACCACATGTAGGACAAGCAGCACGCTCCATTTCAGCCACTTCTTCTTCTGAATTCTGTTCTGAAGCTGCTGCAACCATGGCATCGACCAAATCAACCGTTAGATCTTGATCCTTCCATTTAATCTTACCTGCTTCCATAGGACCGCCTGAAACAAAGATTGTCGGAATATTCAACCGTAAAGCAGCCATTAACATACCAGGCGTAATTTTGTCACAATTAGAAATACAGACAAGTGCATCTGCACAATGTGCATTAACCATATACTCTACAGAATCAGCAATGATTTCACGTGAGGGCAACGAATAGAGCATTCCATCGTGCCCCATCGCAATTCCATCATCTACAGCAATGGTATTAAATTCTTTCGCAACACCACCGGCAACTGCTATCTGTTGTGCGACTAATTGCCCAAGATCTTTTAAATGAACATGCCCTGGTACAAATTGTGTAAAAGAATTCGCAATCGCAATAATGGGTTTACCAAAATCAGTATCTTTCATCCCTGTTGCACGCCAAAGTCCGCGGGCTCCTGCCATATTACGCCCGTGGGTTGATATTCTTGAACGGTAAGAAGGCATTATTTTTTTCCCCTCAAATAATTCCATTTTGCTTTTTGTGCTGTAACTTCATTATAAAAACAAGAGCTTTAATATTCAAAAGAGAAAAATACCTTGTACTGCGGCATTTGAAGCACAAAATTAAAAGCTCTGCATAAACTTTTTCATAAAGCCTTTGTTTTTTATTACCTGTTAATCAACATCTAATCCTTGTGCAAGTCCACGTTTGAGACAAATATCAAAACGCTTCAGTGTGACATGAACAGTTCCAGATTTTTGTATGCCAGATTTGGTTAGTATATTGCATCTATCTGTTTGCGTAATCTCTGGAATTGGAAAGAATATAAAGAAATCGTGGTAAAAATCTATTATCTCCTTACAATTCAGCTTTACACCTTTCAAAAGCATTCATAAAAATATCTTTTAAATAATGATGACGCATTATCTCATGCTTTTGTTTTTACACTCTTCAATAGAGCTACTCCCCTCAGGAAGAACAAAACACACCAAACAAAATACACTTGTATAGCCTTTATGTACTCATTTTAAAGAGACATCTTTCAATGCACTCGAGCCCATTTCACGATAGCGCCTATGAATGGTATAACAGCCCCCGTGAATAATATAAATCTATAAGGGACATCTTCACACTTATGAAGAAGATAACTGACACCATCATACATTTTTCTCATCCCCAATATTGCGAACATCCTTGGTAATTAAGACAATTAACAAGAGATATTTTTATTCCTTCCTTCAAGCGTTTTTATCTACACGGCCTTCCCTGCGTGTGACATACAAGCAAGTGACTTTAATTGTTTTAATACAAGAGGATCTAAAATGAGAGAACCTTATGATATTCGGGACTCTCATTCCAGTTGTAAAAAATTAATTATGAATATAAACCAATACTTATCTCATTATAACTCACATTACACCCTTTACGAAAAAACAGATAGAATTTACAAAGAGTACAGCGTTTTCTCGTAAGGTAATCTAGTGCAGAGTTACAATTTGTAGTTCATGCTCATTGGCTCCAGCAAGGGCGATAGAACGCTCATCGGATAAAATGATAGGATAACCTGTTTCACCAAAGAGAGCCCATATCGTAATGCCTGGGGTCATCGGTGGAAGATCTGGAAAGTTTTTAGCCAGATCATCTGTACAAACTTTTTTTAAATAGGCAATCTGTCCCGCATCAGAGTAGGATGTGTTCTGAAACGACAAGTTTTGTTTGTGTTCTCCCATTTCACTGTTCCTTTACGCCTTAACTTTTATGACTCACCACTACTGACTTTAATTGGAATCTGTTTTATTTCTTTTTTTAATTTTGGTTGATACAGATTAATTGATAAAAGACCATTTTTCAACTCTGCATTTGTAACATGCATCCCTTCCGCGAGAACAAAGGTTCGCTGGAATTGTCGCGCAGCTATACCGCGATATAAATATTGATGATTTTGGTTGTCTGTTTGTTTACCATGAATAACCAATTGATTATCATCGAGTAAAATATTAAGATGGTTAATCTTAAATCCAGCAACAGCCAAAGTTATCCGGATATGATTTGCATCATCACTTTTATGCAAACGTTCAATATTATAAGCTGGGTAAGCCTCATCAGCTTTACCGATACGTTGCAATATTTTTTCTACGGTTTCAAACCCTAAAAGAAAAGGATTGGAGAAAGGCGTCACATGTGTCATTCATGAGTATCCTCTTTAAAACGGCTTTACTTGACCAAACTCTATAAAAGTGTTCGCTGCACTCCTCTCATATGGCGAGCGTGAATGATAACTTCAAGAGAGAAGATTTAAGAGAGTTCAATGCCTCAAAGTAACATAAAATTATCAAAGGTGCGAAATTTATCTAGTATATTGTATAATAAAGATGAAATTGCGGAAATATTTCGCCGTTTTTCTGTGCAACGCCCAACACCTAAGAGTGATCTTAACTATATAAATACTTTTACACTTTTAGTTGCCGTTGTGCTTTCGGCTCAAGCGACAGATGTAAGCGTTAATAAAGCGACAAAAGAATTATTTTGCCTTGCTGATCAACCGGAAAAAATGGTTGCATTAGGGGAAGAAGAAATAGCAAATCATATCCGTTCAATTGGCCTTTGGCGTGCAAAAGCACGTAATGTTTATGCGCTTTGCAACTGTTTAATTGATTATTATGGCGGTCAAGTACCCGATACGCGTGAAGCACTCATGGCCCTTCCTGGAGTGGGGCGCAAAACGGCTAATGTGGTCTTGAATGTTGCTTTTGGTCAGCCTACATTGGCAGTAGATACACATATTTTTCGCTTAAGCAATCGTCTTGGTTTGGCGCCTGGCAAAACACCAGAAATTGTTGAGAAAAAATTATTAAAGATTATACCGGTTCATTATATTCACCATGCGCATCATTGGCTGATTTTACATGGTCGCTATATTTGTCAAGCCCGTAAACCACAATGTACGCAATGCATTATTGCCGATTTATGTAAAGCAGCCATCAAAACAAATGCAATTCCAGCACCTTTGGTTGAGCTTCAAGGCAATGGAGCGCCGATTTTTTTGTAATACGGTCTTGCTATTTTGTGTATACTAGCTTATGAAAACGTCTTTAAGAGCCGCCCGGCAGGGCATGCCGTGGCTGTTTAAATGCTTGTTCAAGCGTTGGTCCGCTTGAGTGAATAAAATGTTTGATTGAATAAATTAATGTACGGAGTAGCAAAATGCCCAAGATGAAGACCAAATCATCCGCTAAAAAGCGGTTTAAAATCACTGCGTCAGGCAAAATTAAAGTAGCAGCTGCCGGTAAGCGCCACGGCATGATTAAGCGTTCGAATAAATTTATTCGCGATGCACGTGGAACAATGGTTTTGTGTGAACAAGATGCTAAAAAAGTCATTCAGCATTATTTGCCGAATGGTATTTAAACCTTACGCTTTTGATTTTGAGGAGATTATAATATGGCTCGTGTGAAAAGAGGTGTGACAGCACACGCTAAGCACAAAAAAGTTCTTAAACAGGCTGAAGGTTTTTACGGTCGTCGTAAAAATACCATTCGTGCAGCTAAAGCAGCGGTTGATCGTTCAAAGCAATACGCTTATCGTGATCGCAAAAATAGGAAACGTACTTTCCGTGCTTTGTGGATTCAGAGAATTAATGCGGCTGTTCGCGCAGAAGGTTTAACTTATGGACGTTTTATTGATGGCTTATCAAAAGCCGGTATTGAGGTTGATCGTAAGGTTCTTTCAGATATAGCAATCCATGAGGCAGAAGCATTTTCTGCTTTAGTAGCTTCGGCAAAAAAAGCTTTAGAATATTTAAAAGATACGACACCTAATGCTTTCGAAGGCGCTGTCAAATAAGCCAGTCGTGTTCTCTTAAAGCATTCATTTATTCGAGGTCCCGTGCTGGCTATTGCGAGTGCGGGTTTTTCTTTATTAAAAAATAGGCAAAAATATGAATGATATTGAGCATCTGGAACAAGAAATTTGTTTAGCCTTAGAGGCAGCAGGTGATGAACAAGCACTTGAAGAAGTGCGTATTGCAGCATTGGGTAAAAAAAGTAGTATCTCTGAAAAATTAAAAGAATTAGGAAAAATGGATGCTGGCGAGCGCCATAAAGTTGGACCAGTTCTTAATGGATTAAAAAATCGCATTTTAGAATTATGGGCACAAAAGCGTGATCTTTTGAAAAGACAGGCAATGGATGCCCGTCTTTCTCGTGAAACAGTTGATGTTACCTTGCCTGTTCGCTCTTCACCTATAGAACGGGGACGCATTCATCCTATTTCACAAGTGATTGAGGAAATTATTGCCATTTATACAAAGTTGGGTTTTTCTCTTGCAGAGGGACCTGATATTGAAACAGATTATTATAATTTTACGGCATTGAATTTTCCTGAAGGGCATCCAGCGCGTGAAATGCATGATACCTTCTTTTTTGATGTTGATAAAATGGGAGAACGAAAATTATTGCGAACCCATACATCACCCGTACAAATTCGTACACTAGAAAAACAAAAAGCACCGATACGAATCATTATTCCTGGAAAAACTTACCGCATGGATTCGGATGCAACACATTCTCCCATGTTCCATCAGGTAGAAGGTCTTGTCATCGATAAAACCTCCACCATTGCCCATATGATGTGGCTACATGAAACCTTTTGTAAAGAATTTTTTGAAGTTCCCTCTGTAAAAATGCGTTTTCGTCCCTCTTTTTTCCCTTTTACCGAACCATCTATGGAAGTGGATATTCAATGTGATCGTTCTGGTTCAGAAGTAAAGTTCGGAGAAGGACAGGATTGGTTGGAAATTTTAGGATGCGGAATGGTGCATCCCCAGGTGTTGAAAAATGTTGGTTTAGATCCCGATGAATATCAAGGTTTTGCATGGGGCATGGGCATTGATCGTATTGCCATGTTGAAATACGGTATGCCTGATTTGCGGGCTTTTTTTGATGCTGACCTGCGTTGGTTAGACCATTATGGCTTTCGTTGCTTTGATATGCCTGCTTTTTTTCCTAATAAAAATGTGTGATCTTAGTCATCGCTTTCATGTGAGGTTTTAAAATGAAGTTTACATTGTCGTGGTTAAAAGATCACTTAGAAACAAATGCATCTTTGAATGAAATTTGTGAAAAATTAACCGCTATCGGTCTTGAGGTTGATCACGTTGATGATCGGTCTTCTTTAAAAGGTTTTGTGATTGCAAAAGTTTTAATAGCAATAAAACATCCTGATGCCGATAAACTTCAAATTTTATCAGTCGATACAGGAACTGCTACACCTGTTCAAGTTGTCTGTGGAGCACCAAATGCACGAGCAGGTCTTGTAGGTGTTCTGGCACTACCAGGCACTTATATCCCAGGACTTGATGTGACATTATCTGTAGGAAAAATCCGCGGGGTTGAAAGTTTTGGGATGATGTGTTCGCAAGCGGAGCTTGAATTATCAAATGAACATGAGGGAATTATCGAACTTCCAGAAGATGCACCTATTGGAGATTCATTTGCAGCTTATGCTGGTTTAGATGATCCGATCATTGATATTGGTTTGACCCCCAATCGTTCCGATTGTACAGGTGTTCGCGGTATTGCTCGTGATCTTTCTGCCGCTGGAATGGGAAAATTAAAAGAATTATCTTTGTCAAAATTTGAGCCTTCTTTTGAAACACCTCTCGATGTTTCATTAGATTTTTCGCAAGGTTCATCATTATGTTTAGGTTTCGCTTGGCGTGAAGTACGCAATGTTCAAAATGGCGAATCACCACAGTGGATGCAACAGCGTTTGAATGCAATTGGTTTGAGACCGATTAATGCGCTTGTTGATATGACCAATTACATCAGTTTTGACCTTGGTCGTCCACTCCATGTTTTTGATGCAGATAAAATTAAAGGTAATTTGTGTGTACGTTGCGCGCGTGAGGGAGAGCAGCTTCAAGCACTGAACGGAAAAATCTATCATCTGGGCGCTAAGAATTGTGTCATTGCAGATGATGAGGGGGTTGTTTCGATTGCCGGTATCATGGGCGGTGAAAGAACGAGTTGTGATGAAACAACACATCGCGTTATTATTGAATCGGCGCTTTGGGATGCGCGAAGCATTGCACAAACAGGAAGAGCATTAGGTCTTATCAGTGATGCACGTTATCGATTTGAACGAGGTGTTGACCCGGCTTTTATAGAAACAGGACTTGAGATTGCAACAGAATTGGTCTTACGTCTTTGTGGTGGTGAAGTATCTAAAAAGAGGATCGTTGGCTATCAGCAACAAGAAATCAAACAGATCGCTTTTCCTTTTTCTGAAATTAAACGTTTAACAAATTTGGAAATAGAGCCTGAAAAAGTCATCTCTATTTTAACAAAACTTGGATTTTTTGTTGAAGGAAAAGGAGATGTTATTACGGTAAAAGTACCATCATGGCGCCCTGATATTATGAGTAAAGCCGATTTGGTGGAAGAGGTTATGAGAATTTATGGGTTAGATAAAATTAAACCTATTCCTTTGGAAAACTTTGCAGAAGGAAAAGATCAAATTTTAACATGCGCACAAATTCGTTCACGTGCTACACGTTTGGCTCTAGTGCAACGTGGTATGAAAGAAGCGGTAACATGGTCTTTTATTTCTGAAAATCAAGCTCTTGCTTTTGGAGGAGGTCAAGAAGAGCTTAAATTAGTTAATCCTATTGCTGCTGATATGTCAATGATGCGTCCTTCCCTTTTACCTGGTTTGATTATAGCGGCACAAAGAAATGCTGATCGTGGTTTTTCCGATCTTGCTTTGTTTGAAGTTTCAAGTATTTATGAGGGCGACACCCCTGATAAACAACACCGTGTTGTTAGTGGAATTCGTCGCGGAACAGAGCAATTTAAAGGGGCTGGGCGTTTTTGGAATGGAAATGCAACCGTCGTTGATGTTTTTGATGCCAAAGCAGATGCTTTAGCTATTTTAGAAGCATGCGATATGGATGTTGGGAAAGTGCAGATTGAAGTTGGAGCACCTGATTGGTATCACCCTGGTCGTTCAGGTGTCATAAAACTTGGATCAAAGATTATTCTTGGTTTTTTTGGTGTTTTTCATCCTGCTACATTAGAAAAGTTAGATGTCAGTGGACCTTTATGCGGCTTTGAAATTTTTCTAGACCGAATTCCAGAATCAAAGAAAAAAACGACCAAAAGCCGCCCTCCTTTGAAACTCTCACCTTTTCAAATGGTGCGGCGTGATTTTGCCTTTATAGCGGATAAAACTGTTGCCTCTTCTCTTATTATTCGGGCGGCAAGTGGAGCCGATAAAAAACTTATTCATTCAGTGCAGGTTTTTGATATTTTTGAAGATTTAAGCTTTGGTGAAGATAAAAAATCTGTTGCAATTGAAGTAACTATTCAGCCCATAGAACGGACTCTAACAGATGAAGATTTAGAAAAGCTTGCCTCAAAGATCGTGGATAATGTTACCAAAATGACAGGTGCATATTTACGCTACTGAGTATTCTCATTTTTTATGAGATATTTTACATGAAGTGGGAGCATTTTTGAGTGCTCCCTTTTTGTTTGGCATTCAAGAGCTATAGACCTTCTTGAAAGGGAACCTCCTTACCAAAACAAGCTGCTTAAATCATCAATTTTTTCAATATGAAAAAACTGTTTTTAAACATCTTGAAAAGTTATTTTTTCTCTTAATCCTTCATTGCAAATGTAAAAGATAACTGCTATTGCTAAATGATAATGCAAATTATTTGCAATAAAAAGAAGGCATATAAAGGAAAGAGAGAATCAATGAACGTAAGAACGTTTTTCACCATAGTTTTTGGAAGTGTTATTTTTTTTACACCCAATTTTGCTTTGTGTGCTGGTAAATTTAAAGCTGTTACGACATTCACTATCATTGCTGATATGGCACGCAATGTAGCAGGTGATGCCGCTGATGTTGAATCCATTACAAAACCAGGTGCGGAAATTCATGAATACCAACCCACCCCACGCGATCTTATGCGTGCTCAGGGAGCTAACCTTGTATTGTGGAATGGTTTAGAGTTAGAGCTTTGGTTTGAAAAGTTTTTTCAAAATATCAAGGATGTTCCAAGTGTTGTTGTTTCAAAAGGTATTATACCCATTAAAATTGGTGAGGGACCCTTTAGCGGTAAACCCAATCCTCATGCGTGGATGTCACCGACCTCTGCTTTGATTTACGTTGATAATATTCGCGATGCTTTTGTAAAATATGATCCTGAACATGCTGAAATTTATAAACAGAATGCTGAAATTTATAAACAGAAAATTCGTGCAACGATTGATCCAATTAGGGCTGAATTAGAAGCTGTACCGCAAGATAAACGTTGGCTTGTGACCAGTGAGGGGGCTTTTAGCTATTTGGCGCGTGATTTTGATCTAAAAGAACTTTATTTATGGCCCATCAATGCTGACCAACAAGGAACACCACAGCAGGTCAAGCATGTTATCGATATGGTTCGCAAATACAATATTCATGCAGTTTTTTCTGAAAGCACTATTTCCCCTGCGCCTGCCAAGCAGGTTGCCAGAGAAACAGGGGCTAAATACGGTGGTGTTCTTTATGTTGATTCTTTAAGTGAGAAAAATGGTGAGGTACCCACTTATATTGATTTATTACGTGTCACGAGTGGACGTATTAGCAATGCTTTAGTAGAGGGAGTAAAAAACCAATGACGGAATGTGGAATTTTTGCCCAAGGAGTAACGGTAACATATCGTAATGGACATACAGCTTTACGCGAAGTGAATTTTGAAAGTCCAAAGGGTTCTATTACGGCATTGGTTGGTGTTAATGGATCCGGTAAGTCAACGTTATTTAAAGCGATTATGGGGTTTGTACGCCCCTCAAAGGGAAAAATTCGTATGTTTGATTTGCCCGTTGATATAGCTTTGAAAAAAAATCTTATTGCTTATGTTCCTCAAAGTGAAGATGTTGATTGGAATTTTCCTGTCTTGGTTGAAGATGTTGTATTGATGGGGCGGTACGGTCATATGAATTTCTTTCGCTATGCCCGTACACAAGATTATGAAGCCGTTCGTATTGCCTTAGAACGCGTTGATATGTTGGCTTTTGCCAAGCGCCAAATTGGAGAACTTTCTGGTGGACAGAAAAAGCGTGTTTTTCTAGCGCGCGCTCTTGCACAGAAAGCAAAAGCTATTTTATTAGATGAGCCGTTTACAGGGGTTGACGTTACAACAGAAGATAAAATCATTGCTTTGTTACAAGATCTCCGTAAAGAAGGAGCAGTGATCTTGGTTTCAACTCACAATTTGGGTTCTGTTCGCGAATTTTGTGATCATACAGTTTTAATAAAAGGTACTGTTTTAGCTTCTGGGTTAACAGAAAAAATCTTTACAAAGGAAAATCTGGAGAAAACTTTTGGAGGGTCTTTGCACCACCATATTTTTGATCTTCAAACCACAAAAAAAATGATGTTTTCATGGGAAGAAAGCAGTCTGCAGTTTGTGAAGATATTGAAAGAGTGGAGCACGTTGCATGATTTCTTGGTTGCTTGAGCCACTGAGCTATCAATATATGGTGAATGCAATGTGGGTTTCTGGGTTAGTTGGGTGTGTTTGTGCCTTTCTTTCAGCTTTTTTGATGTTAAAAGGTTGGTCATTGATTGGTGATGCACTTTCCCATTCGATTGTTCCTGGTGTAGCAGGAGCTTACCTTTTAGGGTTACCTTTTTCACTCGGCGCTTTTTTTTCTGGTGGTCTTGCAGCAGCAGCAATGCTCTTTTTTAACCACCGGACAAAGCTTAAAGAAGATACCATTATTGGGCTCATTTTTTCTTCCTTTTTTGCCTTTGGGTTGTTTCTCAAATCATTAAAACCAATGGCTGTTAATATTGATACGATTGTTTTGGGAAATATTTTAGCAGTGAGTTCAACAGATATTCTACAATTGGCTTTTATCGGCTTTGTTTCGTTGCTTATATTGCTTTTGAAATGGAAAGATCTTCTTGTGTCATTATTTGATGAAACGCATGCGCATGCCATTGGATTAAACGTAAAATTTTTAAAGATTCTCTTTTTCACATTGCTTGCCGCTTGTACTGTTGCTGCGATGCAAACCGTTGGAGCATTCTTAGTCATTTGTCTTGTTGTGACACCTGGAGCAACGGCCTATCTTTTAAGTGATCGTTTCGTGAACATCTTGGTTATTGCAGTTGTAATTGGAACCTTCACAAGTGTCTTGGGTGTTTATGTGAGTTATTTTTTGAATGCACAAACAGGGGGGGTTGTAGTGCTTTTTCAAGCATCTTTATTTGTTTTGGCTTTTATTTTTGCTCCTAAACATGGGTTTATTGCTGCGCGCTTACGCATAAATGCGGCAAAAAAGGGTGTAATATTATCATGATTGATCAATTACTGCTTCCGTTTCAGTTTTCTTTTATGCTTAAGGGTATGCTTATTGTCATGATTCTTTCTATTCCCATGGCGATGCTTTCCTGTTTTCTTATTTTGAAAGGATGGGCGCTGTTAGGCGATGCCATTTCTCATGCAGTTTTTCCAGGTGTTGTTGTTGGTTATATGACAACACCATGGGTAATCGCATTTTTAACTTCTTTGCCATTTGCTTGGTTTCAGCATATGCGTCCAGAGAATATTACAATGACTTTGATTACTTGCGGTGCTTTTGTTGCAGGAATGGTGTGTGCACTATTAACGGGTTTTTTAGGGAGCAATAGCCGTATCAAACAGGACACGGTGATGGGTGTGGTCTTTTCTTCAATGTTTGGTTTGGGGCTTGTTTTAGCCACGTCTATTTATAGTAGCTTAGATTTGAATCATATTCTATTTGGTAATCTCTTGGGTGTTAACTGGCTTGATATAACGCAGACGGCAATCATTTCCGCTGTTGTCACTTTTATTTTAGCAGCAAAATGGCGCGACTTTATGCTGTATATTTTTGACACAGTTCAAGGACGTGCAATGGGGTTACCAATATCTCTACTCCACTATACCCTGCTAACGATGATTTCTCTTACAATTGTTGCAGCTTTGAAAGCTGTAGGTATCGTACTCGTTATTTCTTTACTGATAGCACCAGGAGCAATTGCCTATCTTGTCACAAAGCGGTTTTCTTTTATGTTAATGATCGCGATACTTGTTGCAGCTTTTTCTGGTTTTTTAGGGATTTATCTCAGCTTATTTATCGGCTCTGATTCTGCTTCCACAATTGTGTTGATCTTGACGTTGATTTTTATGGCTATTTTCATGATGATTTTCTTTCGTCGAAACACAGTTCAAGAGACTTGAAAGTGTTAAAATTCATGCATATCAGCCATGCATTTTTATATATTGTTTCTCATTTTTATTTTAATTAGAGTCCGGGGTGCTAGGTTATTTTTCCTCCTAATATCTAGCAGGTGAATGCAGTAAATTTTCTCCCCCCCAAAACTGCATTCTTAATTAAGAGGCTGCATTGATTTCTTCTGCAGCCTTTTTATTTTTTTGTTTTTCTAAAATCTCTCCTCTTTTCTTGAAATCATTTAAAATGATTATAATATTGTGTAAGCTATTCGGTATTTTCAAGGAACTTATAACAGCAAAGACACTTACACATGAAGGGGTAGAGCGTAATTGTGCACTCAGACATGTAAACAGAAAAAAACAGATACAATGTTTTTGTATAGGGTTTTGCGTAGAGGAAAATAGTACGAGAAAATGAAAAAAGATTTGAAGATATCGCACCCTTTACGTATCTGCTATTATATAGCAGGGTGGGCGATGGTTATATTAGGTATTATCGGTGTCGTATTACCTATTATGCCAACTGTGCCTTTTTTATTGGTTGCCTCATGGTGTTTTACGCGTTCTTCTCCACGTTTTCATCAATGGTTGAATAATCATCGTATTTTGGGTCCCCCTATTAAGCGATGGGAAGAAAAAAAAGCAATCTCTCCATTTGTTAAAGTTTTTGCAATGATGAGTATGACAGGAGGATTTTTATCCTTTTTTGTAATGCTACACCCTCCTTTGTGGATTTCTTTACTTGTTGCGGTTATATTATTGCTGATTGCCATTTATATTGTAACACGTCCATCTTCCTAATGATAAAAAAGGCTTTATGGGATACTCTTTTTAGCTTCGGCTTATTTGTAAAAACTATGAGAACTTTTAAGTTTTGAATATAAGCTCTCCATTTCCAAAATGCATATGAAATAGCAAGCTTTTTGAACGCAATTAATTAATAATATGTTTGTGAAATAATTTTTATGAACAAAGAAAATTGTTTATGAACACTCAAAATGTTCTCTCTTGGTAAACAATGATAAATCACATTCATGGAAGAGAGTCTTTATTTCTGTAAAGCATGTTTGTATGAATCTCTACATATACATCATTAAAAAGTCATTGATATGATAGTCATTTCTTTCTAAAAGACATTTCGTTTTTTTTTCATATTTCTTAATGAGGATATAATACAAAGCTTACTAAACACCATCATTTTTATACTTATACAGTTAAGAAGCCGGTCTATTATATCAATCTTTAATGTTACATCTGTTATTAACTTAAGAATAATTCATAAGAAACAACAGAGTTTTTCAAATGGTTTTATATATACACGCATTCTTATTATAATATGCGAATAAATAATTTTTCTGTCTTTGTATAAAGCTTATTCGAAATAAAAATATTATTGCATTCTTTGTTTTTTAATGAAGTCATGCCCCTCAAGTAAAACAAAAGGTCTCCCAAATCATGTTATTTACACATTTATTTTTAATGAAACATTTCTCAACGCTTTACTCATTTCATAATAGCAGACTATACATGGATAAAGTAAAATCTCCTGTAACATGTATAAAATCTATTTGAGCACCATCATCCTTGCCTTGCAAAATACACACCGACAGTCACCATGCTATTTGTCATCCTCCAATGTTGCCTTAGTAATTCCTAATGCTACAATTATAGCTTGTCATCTGGTTTTGTATATTTTGACACTAAATTTTGTACCAATTTATTTTTTTCAAAGAGTTTAAAGATGTTCTCAAAGGGTTTTGAAAGCCTTTTCTCATTTTTACTTATGGAAACGCACTTTTTTCTGATTTTCGGTAATTTTTGCAATTTTAGGTGTCAAAATCTATTTTGATAAAACGCGCATTTAATGGTCAAAATTGTACATAAAAACAACAAATTACCACGTATTCCTACTTAATCCAACCTCTTCCTACTTAGTATAAAACCTACTGTCAAACTACAACAATAACCCTTAGAACTTGAAAACCTTCATACATGCAAGGAGATGAGTGTGCTTGATTTAACAGGGTTAAAATGAGAAAATCTCCTTGGCTAAACTTCCTTGGCACGTTAAGTGTTTTTTTAATGCGTCGTAAATACTTTTAAGTCTTATCTATCGGCGCCTTATGTAAGTGAAGCGTATGCGTGGTAGGCCAAGTAGAATCTGCTCAAAAACAGCCGAACTGTTTACAGACCAGCAAAGGTTAAGAATCCTCATCCTTAGGGTAGAACAAAAATCAATCTTATAAACAATATGATGAGTCAATATACTTGTTTTAAAGAACCGGAAACTATGTCTTTATAGGTCTAGCAATTCGCTTTTTATTACCAAAAAAATTGAGATAACGTTGTACTTCTTTTGAATCACCAATCGTTTTTTCAGGATTATCTGAAAGTTTTACAGCTGGTCGACCATTGGCATAGGTCACCTTACAAACAAGGGAAAGAGCATCAAGAGTTTTGATTTCCTGAGGTGCACAGCCTGTAAAATCATTGGTAAGATCCGTGCCCCATCCAAAACTCATGCGCACTCTACCATGGAAATGATGATAGGTTTTTTCAATTGTATTGACATCAAGAGCATCAGAAAAAATTAAAAGTTTTTTGCGTGGATCTTTTCCTTTTTCTTTCCACCATTGAATAATACGTTCGCCACCTTCAATAGGGGGCGCACTATCGGGTCTGAAACCCGTCCAATCAGCAACCCAATCTGGTGCATTGCGTAAAAATTCTTCTGTACCAAAGGTATCAGGTAAAACAATGAGAAGATTTCCACCATAATAACGATTCCAATCTTGCAAGACTTGATACGGAGCTCTGCGTAATTCATCATCGTTGTTGCTGAGAGCCGCAATAACCATAGGCAATTCGTGTGCATTGGTTCCAAGAGCTTCTAAATCCGTATCCATGGCAAGAAGAACATTAGAAGTTCCAGTAAAAGAATGACCAATGCCTTCTTTTAATGCTTCCACACACCAGCGCTGCCATAAAAAAGAATGGCGGCGCCTTGTCCCAAAGTCAGATATTTTAATATCAGGCAATTTTTTGAGACGTTCAACTTTACTCCACATTTTTGCTTTAGCACGCGCATAAAGTACATCAAGAGCAAAACGATCTAGTTTTTTGAGAGCAGCACGTGAACGTAATTCACTAATAATAGCAAGGGCAGGAATTTCCCACATGGAACTATGGGCCCAGGGTCCATGAAAATGAAGGATATATTGGCCATCTTTGCGGGTGAGTTCATATTCTGGGAGTTGAAAATTCTCAAGCCACTGAAGAAAATCCGGTTCAAAAATTTGTTTGCGTCCATAAAATGTATTACCAGCAAGCCAGATCATTTCTTTTTTTGTAAAGCGCAAACTAAGAGCATGATCAAGTTGAGCACGTAATTCACTCTCATCAATATCATCGGCAAGACGTATTGTTTTAGAGCGATTTATGAGGGAAAAAGTAACATTAACATTAGGGTATAACCCCCAAATCATCTGCACCATAAGAAGCTTATAAAAATCCGTATCAAGAAGTGACCGAATAATGGGATCAAGCTTCCAAGTGTGATTGTAAACACGTCTAGCAATATCCGGATGATTCATAACCTTTTTCTTTCATTTTCATAAAATCTAAAATATTATGCACCAACACGGCTAATATAGACGGTGCAATATAACAACTCTACAGTTTTGGGCAAGAATAAAAAGCCTGCTCTCTTTTTTCATCTTTAAGATTTGACAATACGCATAATTTCATGCTGACCTGTTTTTTGTAACTTTATCCCTATATGAACTTCGGTATATTCTTTGCTATTAACATAGAGCATATTTTTAGGTCCCCATTTTACTTTAATGCGATAAACGGCATCATAAAACTTCATTGTTGCTTCATATTTTGGCCAAATAGAGGGTAAATGTGGCTGCAAAAACAATAGGTCTCCCTGACGCTGTATTCCAAGAATAGCTTGTGTTGCGGCGCGATAAAACCAACCGGCTGAACCTGTATACCAAGTCCAACCGCCTTGACCACATCGTGGTTCAACAGCATAAATATCTGCGGCCATCACATAAGGTTCAACACGATAAATTTCAGGATCTTGTCCATGGGTAATTGGGTTTATCATAGAAAATAAAGCATAAGCTTTATCGTTTTGTTCCATTTCAGCCAACGCAAAAATACTCCAAATGGCACCATGCGTGTATTGACCACCATTTTCTCGAATTCCTGGAGGATAACCTTTTATATAACCAGGCTCGAGCGTACTTTTATCAAAAGGCGGCCAAAAAAGGCGAATGAGTCCGCCTTTTTTATCATAGAGCTGTTCCAACATTGATTTCATCGCTTGTTTTTGACGTTCAGGCGATGCCATTTGAGAAATGACAGCCCAAGATTGAGCAATGGTATCAATTTGACATTCATCATTGATTTTAGAGCCAAGAGGTGTTCCATCATCAAAATAACCACGTCGATACCAAGCACCATCCCAACCGTTTTTCTCTAGGGATTTTGTTAAATGTTCAAGGTATGTACTCCATATTTGCATATGGCTATTATCACCACGTTTTTGGGCTAAAGAGATAAATGCTTGTAATGTGTACCCAAGAAACCATCCTAACCAAATGCTTTCGCCTTTTCCTTCCACACCAACCAAATTCATACCATCATTCCAATCCCCACCTAAAATAAGAGGGAGACCATGTGGTCCGCAGCGTTTAATGGCAAGGTCTAAAGCTAAAGCACAATGTTCATAAACTGTTGCAACCTTTGAGGATTGGGTGGGTTGAAAATAAGCATCCTGTTGCCCACTTTTGAGAACATCACCTTCAATAAAAGGAATGAGCGTATCAAGAAAAGCGTCATCACCAGTGGTAGTGACATAAAGAGCTGTTGCATATGCAAGCCAAACGATATCATCAGAAATGTATGTACGAACACCAGCATTTGTGTCAGGCAACCACCAATGTTGCACATCACCTTCAAGAAATTGGTGCGCTGCTGCATTTAACAATTGTTCACGTGCTAATTGTGGTTCCAGCAATAACAAAGACAAGCTATCTTGTAACTGGTCACGAAAACCAAATGCACCACTCGCTTGGTAAAAGCCTGCGCGTGCCATGATGCGGCATGCGTAGATTTGATAAGGAAGCCAATGGTTGACCATAAGATTAAAAGAAGCATCAGGTGTTTTGACTTGGAAAGGAGAAACAAAATCACTCCATTGCTGTTTTTGTTTTGTGAGCTGAATTTCAAAATCACTTGCACGTACTTGATTGAGTAATTTTTCAGCTTCTTGCCTATTTTCAGCACTACCAAGATAGAATATGATTTCTTTTGTTTGCCCTGGTTGAAGATCAATATCATAAGCGAATGCTGAACAAGGATCACATCCTGCTTCAATGGTATTCGAAAGAGCACCGGCTTTACGGATCGCATTTGGACGTGTTACGGTTCCCGTTGCACCAATAAATTCAGCGCGATTGGTCGTAGTGCTGGTTGGCATTTCGGATGCTGATAAAAATGTAACTTGTTGAGATTTCTCGATGTGATAGGGATTTTGAATAAAATGTGCACCCCATCTGTCCTCATAAGAGGAAACAATAAAGGGGGCATATTTTGTACGGACATTTCCCAAAACCCATTCAACATAATTATAAAGGCGTAAACTGCGTGGTTTTTTCCCTTCATTCGTAAGGATAAGACGTGAAAAGCGAATAGGTTTTTCGGGATCAAGTGTATGAGTCAGTTCTAATGCGATTTCTGAATGTGTTGATTTAAAAGTTGAGAATCCAAACCCATGACAAGCCTCATAGACAATATTTTCGTCACATTCAACAGTAGAAACGGGTGAGAAACGTTTTAAAGACTGGCGATCAACCAGATAAAGAGCTTCTCCTGGTCGGTTAGACGTTGGATCATTCGCCCAAGGAGTTAGTTGATAATCGCGGCTATTGTTAGCCCAAGTAAAAATTGCACCTTCAGCAGAGACATGAAAACCAAATCTGTGATTAGCAATGACATTAATCCACGGATGCGGTGTAGTGGTACGTCCATGAAGACGTATTACATAATGATTGTGCTGATTAAAACCACCGTAACCATTCCAATATCTTAGATCTTCTCCATTTGGGAGAAAAGAGGATGGTTTTTGTTGGCTAATAAGACCAATGGAAGAAAAAAGATTTTGTTCAGTTTGTGTTGTAAATTGCTGTCCTTCGTTATATCTTGGCAAGTCTAATTGATCATAAGATTCTTGATAATTTTTACGAACTGTGAGATTAAAATCATTCTCATCAAGTCGTTTAAGTTGTTCAGATAAAGAGCCATTTTGGGCATCAAGAACGATACGCGCTGATGCAAGAAGCGTTTTAAAACTATTTTCACTCATTTGATCGCGTCGAAGCATGAAAATATGTTGGCGTTCATCTGCTTTTTGCGTGTGGTGATAATAAGATTCACAGACCCACTCAAGAGCGCGTTGTGTATTTTGTATGTAGGAAAATGTTTGTTCATTAAGAATGACCAAATCAACAATGAGTCCGCGCATACGCCAATATTCATGTGCTTTAAGGAGCTCGCGCAGTACAGTTATATTTCCCTCGTTATTTAATCTAAGAAGACAGAGTGGATTGTCTCCTGAGATAGACATAGGCCAAAGATTAGACTGTTTTCCTATCGTTTTTGCTAATATTTCAGAAGGAAGACGCCACGTTCTTTCTGGATAAATAAGCGGTGTTGCATATTTTTGATAGATAATAGCTTCTTTAAGCTGGGTTCCGCTCTGATACAGTGCGACTTGTGAGCGCGTCCATGCCATTGAAAGTTCTTTTTGAAACATATCAGGTTGTCGATAATGTTTAATATGATTATTTAGCGCTTCTTTTGTATGAGCAGCAAAAGTCCAAAAAATAAGTTCTGCTTTTTCATGGGCTGAAATTTTTATACGGCATCGCAATGACATAACAGGGTCAAGAACACAACCTTGACTATTACTGAAACGAGCATTTTGGTCAAATGCAGTGGGCCGATGAATGGATCGCCCCCGACCAATAAACAGAGAGCGATCTGTTTCAGCTTCTGTCTCTTGGAGAATATCTGTTGTACTAGAAACAAAATGGGCAACATAGATTTCAGGATCACTAGGCGAGCGTTTGCGCCTTTTGGCAAAAATTGTTTTACCTTCTTCAGTAATTTCTGTCTCTATAAACATACGGGAAAAAACAGGATGAACTTGGTCTGTATCCATCGTTGCAAGCGCTAATTCACCATAAGAAGTCACTTCAATGAGTCGGTCTTTATTTGTCGTATTCATCAATTGAATACGTCTCCCTTCGCCACATCCTTCAGATGTAATAAGACATTCAAGTGTTGATTTAATACCATCAACCATTTTTGTATATTCAGCCTTTTCATCTGTAAAAATGCTGACAGCTTCTTCTTCAATAACACGTGTTGGCTCACCAGTAACAGACCACCACCGTCCACTATGCGTATCACGTAAGAAGAATAAAGTACCTTGTTGATCTTCTGTTGCATCAGGAATAAAGCGCGTAATCGCATAATCGTGCCAACGGCTGTAACCAGAACCATTCGCTGTTAACATGGTAGAATAAAAGCCATTAGACAAAAGTAAAGTTGCTCGTGGTTTGAGTAACGGGTTTGTAATAATGCGCAAAGGGGCTGCGTCAAATGCTTGAGACTTATTGCGCATACGATTAACAGCTTTGGTATGAATAATAGGAATGAGATGAGGCGCTCTTTCCTGTAAGAGCAATTGTGTTGCTTCAATAACGGGATCACGGTGAAAACGATCACGCATTCGCCCTTGAAAAATAACATTGTTAAGAGCAAGAATAGACATGCCATGATGGTGCGCATAATAATTGCGTACAATGGCGTATTTTTCTCCTGTTTTCACGCGTGTTGGAGTAAAATCAACAGAGTCATAATAACCATATGTTCCTAAAGCTCCAAGATCACGGAGTCGTTTTAAATTAGCGACAGCGCAAGCAGGAGCATATTGTGCCGCTAGAAGGCTGGCATAGGGAGCAATGACAGCATTGCGTGAAAGACCACGTTGGAGTCCGAGGTTTGGAACACCAAAATGAGCGTATTGGTAATTCATTAAATGATCGCGAGCATTAAATGCGGCTTCTGAAATACCCCATGGCAATTCCCGTTTATGGGCATATTGTATTTGACAACGAATAATCAATCGATTTGTTTGATCTAAGAGAGACCCTAAAGGTTCATGCATTACGAGAGATGGCATAAGATATTCGAACATTGATCCAGACCATGATAGGAGTGCACCTTTCCCACCTATGGGTACGAGAAGTCGACCAAGACGAAACCAATGTTTAAGTTTTATATCTCCTTTTGCGATGGCAAAAAAGCTTGCAAGACGTGCTTCTGAAGCAAGTAGGTCATAACAATTTTCATCGAGTTTGTTTGCTTGAACACGATATCCAATGGATAAGAGATGCCGTTTAGGCTGTTCTAAAAAGTCAAATTTCATATCAAAGGCTATTTGCCGTGCCATTATAGCCAGCCTGTTTAGGTTTTTACGTAATTTTTCAGTATCACAATGAGCAGTCGCATCATGATGATGAGCGTTACAGGTGTCGATAAGGCATTTAGCCCAAGAAAGCGCACGAGCAGATTCTATCGTTTGAATTTTGTGGTCAAGTTCACCGACTAAGTGCACAATATCGTGGGCTGCAAGTGAAAGATCTATGATGTGAGAAGGGACCGTATTTTCTTGTTCTAAAAAAGTGAAGACAGAGTCATGAAAACGAGTGATGTTTTCTTCGATTTTTTGGCGTAAAGAGCGTAAACTGGGTTGATGATCTGGAATTTCTCTGACAGTTTCTTCAAGAATAGCAAGAACATCCGATAAGCCTTCTCGATCACTTTGGAAAAAAAGAGGCGGTTTTTCAGCCCATTCACTTAAAGCAGAAGAGAGTGTTACCAAATGACCGGCAAGATTTCCTGAATCAACGGTTGATACATAAGTAGGCAAAAGAGGCCTGAGTGTCTCCGTTTCATACCAATTATAGAGATGACCACGAAACTTTTCCATTTTTGTAAGAGAGCGTAATGTACATTCAATACGGGTGATGGTCTCTTCAAAACCAATCCAGCCAAAATCACGTGCTGCAATAATAGAAAGGAGATAAACGCCAATATTCGTAGGCGATGTACGTTGAGCAACAAGAGGTTCAGGATCTTCTTGAAAATTATCGGGAGGAAGATGGTTGTTTTGTGCATTGACAAAGGTTGTATAATAAAGCCATGTCCGCCGTGCAATAGAGCGAAGTTTTTTTTCATCTTTTGAAGAAAGATCAAGGCTATCTTGAAAGGTTGAAGGTTGACTCACAATCCAAGCAATAAAGGGTGAAAAAAACCATGCTATCCCAAAAGGCAAAGCAACCAAGCTTGCAAAACTATCAGAAAAAAGAGGGAGTGCTATAGTAAGAATACCAATAAGCGATGCTGGTGCCATTGTAAAAACATAGACACGCAAACTATTGGGCATTGATTTTGTTGCGGCAGAAGTTTTCCATTCAAGAAGATGCTGTTTTGAAATCGTCATACGATAGAGTGTACGAATAATCGCATCGGTCATAAAATATGCCGAATGAGCAAGAAACGTCGTTTTAAGAAATATATCAGCGCTTGTAAGAGCAATTTTGTTCCAAATTAATTGAAAATGTCCACGCAAAGAATGATCTATATTGGATGAGACAAGCGTTTTTAATACACATAGAATGGGTGAAATGAAGGAGCTAAACAACAAGAATAGTTGCCAGACGATTGCACTCTTTAAAGACAAAAAAGCCCATCCTGCAAATGCTGCGATTAACCACATAAGTGGAGTGAGAGAACGACGTAAATTATCCTGCATTTTCCAACGCGTCACGGAACTTATTTGACGGTGGGAAAAAAGATAAGGCAAAAGCTGCCAATCACCGCGGACCCAACGATGATAACGCATAACATCAATATTGTAAGCGGTTGGATAGTCTTCAATGACTTCTATGCTACTTACCAGAGCAGTACGAGCATAACCTCCTTCTAAGAGATCATGACTAAGAGTAGTATTTTCTTTAATTTTGCCATCAAGCGCTTGTTCAAATGCATCAATATTATAAAGACCTTTACCGATAAAGGTGCCTTCTCCTAAAAGATCTTGATAAGTATCAGAAACAGCAAAAACATAAGGATCAATGCCACGGTTTATAGAAAAAACCCGTTGGAGAATTGATGTTTTTTTTCCTGTTGTAAGAGAAGGAATAATGCGTGGTTGTAAAATGCTATAGCCCTTTACAACCTTTCCACTTTGTAGATCAAAAACGGGATGATTGAGTGGATGGTTAAGCTTTCCAACAAGTTTCGCGACGCTCTCTGGAGTAAGACGTGTATCACAATCCAGTGTCATAACAAAACGGCAATCCATAGGAAGATGTGGATTGGGAGGATAAAAGCTTGTATTTTTATCGCCTCTTAAGAGTCGATTAAGTTCATGAAGTTTTCCTCGCTTTCGTTCCCATCCCATCCAACATTTTTCGCTTGTATTATAAAGGCGTCGGCGATGTAAAAGGAAAAAAAGCGGAAGTTCATCACGATGATAACGATTATTGAGTTTATCAATATTCTTTTGCGCATAGTGCAATAAATCAAGATCATCTTGCGTTTCTCTCAATGGAGCATCCACCCAATCTGTAATGAGTGCGAAATGAATGGCACCTTTAGGATTGGAAAGATAGTGCACTTCAAGATTGCGCACTTGTTCATCAATATCATCGCGTGATGTCATCAAAGTAGGTACAACAACCATTGTCCGTGCATGTTTTGGAATACCTTCTTTATATTCATAACCAATGAGTTGTTTTGATGGGACAAACCACGAAACAACAGTATTAAATAAAGCAAAAGCAGCATCGATAGCAGGAAAAAGCGCCAATACAGTAAAGCAAAAAGACATCCATTGTGTCATGCCAGATAGCTGTAAAAGGGCGTAAATTACAAGCAAAAGAGCAAGCGTCAGAAAAGAGACAGGAATGGCGATGACTCTCAATTTTGAGCAACAGGAAGCGCGTGTCCATTTTATGAGAAAGGGCGGAATATATCCACAAGCCTTTTCAAATATACCACAACCATCATCAACAAGGTACCACCCCACACAAGAATGATAAGGCATATCTTTAGAAGTGGAATTTGCCATTTCTACAACTTTATGTGCAACTTCCAGTTCACTAAGAGGCGAAAAGCGAGAAACTTTTTCAATGACTTGTCGATAAATATTGCGTGAGTGAGCATCAATTTCAGAAAAATCACTATTTTTACGCAAAATAGAATCGACACAACTCACTGTTTCAAACCATGCTGTCCAATCAACATCATCTATAGCTTTAAGAGCACGGATAATATTACCCATGGTCACACCATCTGCTGCTTGTCGGGTATGTTCATCGGCTGTTGCAATCTCTAAGCTACTGCCTTGGCTTTTCAATTGCTTTTCAAGCCAAGTTAATGCTACGGTTGAATCGACAGATGCACTGCGCAGGCGATAGAATAAATGTGCTGAAAAAGTTGGATCAACAATAAATGATTTATACTGCGTAAAAAGAGAGTGTAGATTTGTTTTATTTTTTACAAGAGAAATTTTATCTGCCACTTGACTAGCAAGATAGCGCATATGTCGCGCTTTTTCGATACGTACTGAAAGACGACGGACATTTTCAATGAGCAGCATTTGCATAACTGAAGGAAGAGCCCACAATTCACCAATTGTGAGCGCACAAACTTCTTGAAATCCGTTGGTCATAGCAGTGAGTGTTTCTTGTGAAAAGCTGCTATCGGTATGCGCAATATAAAGCCAAGTTAAAGCAAAAATTCGTGGTATTCCGGCTTTGTGTGTAGAAAGAGGAAGTTGCTTTATGAAGGACTTGGGTAGATTACAACGTAGCTTTTGTATGGTTTTATCAATGGTGTAATGATTATCAATGAGCCATTGAGCAGATGGTGCGATGGTTTCATCATTTCGAGCAGCAAAATCACTGGTATGAAAGGCATGAAGAATAAGTTTAGCATTTTCATTCAATCTCTTGCGAAAATCTCCTACTCCTTCATATTCAGGGAGTAAAATTTCTTTACCAGAAGCTATATCATGCCCTAAGTTATAAAGATCTTCCTGTACCTTATAAATTGCACGAAGAGGAAAATCCGTATTAATAAAATGATCTTTTTTCTCTTTTTGAGAAAAAAAGCACTTTATGAAAGGTATTATGCACGTCATAGTGTCCCATTGTTATTCAATTACATCGTTTTTTATTTAAATTTTAAGCATTTTATCTGAATAGTGAACCGTTGTTAGACAAAAAACAAACTTTTTGTTTTTATTTGCAAGCATTTATAATTTTTGTTTAAATAATTTAAAAATAAGCAGACAATTTTTTTAGAAAATAAAAAGGTCACTCCTAATGAGTGACCTTAATAATAAAACCAACTTTAATGATTGATGATTAATCTTGTTCTTGTTTTTTCAAAGCTGCACCCAAAATATCACCAAGAGAAGCACCTGAATCTGTAGAACCATATTGTGCAACAGCTTCTTTTTCTTCTGCAATTTCTAAAGCTTTAATCGATACTGAAATTTTACGTGTTTTTTTATCAAATGCTGTGATGCGAGCATCAACCTTTTGCCCAATTGCGAAACGCTCAGGACGTTGCTCATCACGATCACGCGCAAGATCAGCACGCCGAATGGTTGTCTCAAGGTTGTGGTCAATCAATTTCACACCAATGTCATTGTCGTTAACAGCAATCACTTCGCATGTTACAACTGCACCTTTTCGCAATTCGCCAGAAGCAGCTGCTTCTCCAACTTTATCACTGGAAAGCTGCTTAATTCCAAGAGAAATGCGCTCTTTTTCAATATCAACATCAAGGACCACAGCTTTAACGATATCTCCTTTATTGTAAGTATCAATAACTTGTTCACCAGGACGGTTCCAATCAAGATCAGACAAATGAACCATACCGTCAACATCGCCTTCAAGCCCAATAAACAGACCAAATTCTGTTTTATTTTTGACCTCTCCTTCAATTTGCGAATTGACAGGAAATTTATTGGCAAAAGCTTCCCATGGATTTTCAAATGTTTGCTTTAAGCCAAGAGAAATACGCCGTTTAGAAGGATCAATCTCAAGAACAACCACTTCTACTTCTTGTGATGTAGACAGAATTTTTCCAGGATGAACATTTTTCTTTGTCCAGCTCATTTCAGAAACATGGATCAGCCCTTCAATTCCTGGTTCAATTTCAACAAAACCACCGTAATCAGTAATGTTGGTAACAGCACCCGTAATTTTTTTACCAATCGGATACCGGACACTGATGCTTTCCCAAGGATCACTTTCAAGCTGTTTCATTCCAAGAGAAATACGGTGCGTATCTTGATTAATGCGAATAATCTGCACTTTAATCGTTTGGCCAATTGTGAGCACTTCAGATGGGTGATTAACACGCCGCCATGCCATATCTGTAACGTGCAAGAGACCATCAATCCCACCAAGATCAACAAAGGCACCATAATCTGTAATATTTTTCACCACACCTTCAACGATTTGGTTTTCCTCAAGATTTTGTACGATTTCTGAACGTTGCTCAGCGCGACTTTCTTCTAAAACAGTGCGGCGTGAGACCACAATATTGCCACGACGACGATCCATCTTCAAAATTTCAAAGGACTGTGAATTATGCATGAGAGGTGAAACATCACGAATGGGACGAATATCAACTTGGCTGCGAGGCAAGAAAGCAACTGCACCATCAAGATCGACTGTAAAACCACCTTTTACTTGGCTAAAGATCACTCCATCAACACGTGCACCAGCATTGAATTTTTCCTCCAAACGGACCCAACTTTCTTCGCGCCGTGCTTTTTCACGCGATAAAACAGCTTCACCCATCGCATTTTCAATGCGTTCAATGTAAACCTCAACTTCATCGCCAACTTGCAAAGAACCATCTTTTGCTTTAGCTCCAAATTCTTTGAGAGGAATACGTCCTTCGACTTTAAGACCAGCATCAATAATGGCCATGTCTTTTTCGATTGCAATAACACGACCTTTAACAACAGATCCTTCATTAAGATCATTAGTTTGAAAAGATTCTGTTAAAAGGGCTTCAAAATCCGCTGTTGTGGGATTGTATTGTGACATAGGAACTCCTAATATATACCTTGTATTATAAGGTATGAGCGCTAGGTTAGTGTTAACATAAATAACTCCCTAGCCTTTTTCCTTGAATAAAGGAAAAAAAGTTAGCGCTAGGCTGGAAGTTACCTTAACGAATTTATCCAATTATATGCATTTTTATGATTGGATCAATAAAGCTGCATGCAATTTCAAATGTTGCTTCTATACTCAATTCTGACGTATCAAGCAAGTGGGCGTTTTTTGCTGGTTTTAGTGGACTTTGTTTGCGCGTTATATCGCGACTGTCGCGCTGTTCAAGTTGAGCTAGGATTTCATGATAATTTGCTTGAACACCTTTTTTTAAAATCTCTTGGTAGCGGCGTTTGGCGCGTGTTTGAACATTGGCTAGAATATAAAACTTGATATCGGCATCAGGACAAACAATCGTTCCGATATCACGCCCATCAAGCACACAGCCGGGCAAAACTTTAGCAAAGTTGCGTTGTTTTTCGACAAGAATTTTGCGTACAGCAGGGTTAATTGCTATTTTTGAAGCCGCTTCACCAAGTTCATGAGAAGAAAGAAGAGCAGGATTTAAGGTGTTAAAATCAAGTCCTTTAGCATAAATAATAGCATTTTTTTCATCATTAAGAGCTAAATTTTGCTGTAAAAGCGTATGAGCAACACTACGATAAGTAAGACCAGTATCGAGATGACGAAGGCGATAATGTGCAGCAATTTTGCGTGCTAAGGTTCCTTTGCCTGAGGCAGCAGGTCCATCAATGGCGATAACAAAAGGCTTCACGCGATTTTTCCCCCAAGTTGTTTTATAAAAGGAATAAATTCTGGAAAGCTCGTAGCGATCATTCGTTTATCATCAATGGTAACAGGTTTTTCTGATACAAGCCCAAAAATGAGAAAACACATAGCAATTCGATGATCAAGATGTGTGGCAACATACCCACCCCCCAAACCTTTGGCAGAACCTTTTCCATAAACAATAAGAAAATCTTGACCTTCTTCACAGTCTACACAATTAATTTTTAATCCTTGAGCAACAGCAGACAATCGATCTGATTCTTTTACACGCAATTCTTCAATTCCTAGCATAACTGTTTTGCCTTCTGCAAAGGCTGCTGCTACTGCCAAAGCAGGATATTCATCTATCATCGATGAAGCACGTTCTTTGGGCACCGTAACGCCTCTAAGGACCGATGATTTTATCCGTAGATCAGCAACATCCTCTCCACCTGTTTGACGTCGGTTCAAAAATTCAATTTGAGCACCCATTTCCCACAATGTTTCGATAAGTCCTATTCGAGAGTTATTTATCAAAACATTTTCAATGGTGATATCAGAGTCTTCTATAAGAAGGGCTGCGATAATTGGAAAAGCAGCAGAAGAAGGATCACCCGGAATATGAATCGTTTGTCCAGTAAGATGGGGTTGACCATTAAGATGAATCAAACGCGCACCTTCGTTATCTTTTTCTATTTCAAGTTGCGCACCGAATGCTTTTAACATTTTTTCCGTATGATCTCGTGTCAGAACTGGTTCAATAACAGTTGTAGTGCCGGCGGTATTGAGTCCAGCAAGCAGGATTGCTGATTTAATTTGGGAGGAAGCTATTGGAACACGATAACGAATCGGATTAGCCATTTTCGGACCATAAAGCGTTAAAGGAAGGTGATCGTCGCGCGTTGCCTCAATTTCAACCCCCATGAGACGCAGTGGATCAAGGATACGTCCCATTGGACGTTTAGAGAGAGAAGCATCACCAATAAAGGTTGTTTTCATATGATACGGACCAACCATTCCCATAACCAAACGAGCACCTGTTCCAGCGTTTCCAAAGTCTAAAGGTTTTTGTGCAGCTAAAAGGCAACCATTCCCTGTTCCTCGTATGATCCAGAAGTCTTCTTTTTTAATAATACAGGCACCCATAGCTTGCATAGCAGCAGCTGTATTGAGTACATCAGCGCTTTCAAGTAATCCATGAATATATGTCTCACCACTTGCTAATCCTCCCAATATAAGAGAGCGATGAGAGATTGATTTATCTCCTGGTATTTGAATTTTTCCAGAGAGACTACTCGATTTATAGGTGGTTATAGGGATTGCTTTTTGCATGGAAATTCTATTTAATTCTATCTAACTTTTATGAAATTGTGCATCCTTTAGCACATGCTTTAAAAGACGTCATGAAAAAATCACTGTGGAACAGTGTATTTATCTTTGACAAAGGTATTATTTTTCGATTAAGCACCATAAAATTTATCTTTTAATGGAATAATAGTTAATCAAAGAGGCACGGTTTATGGCAAAACAAGAACTTGGAACTAAACGTGTTGATCCAGAAACAGGAAAAAAATTTTACGATCTAAATCGCGATCCTATTGTGTCGCCCTATACAGGAATTTCTTATCCGCGTTCTTACTTTGAAGTTGCAGCAGCTGAAGCAAATAATGAAGAAGAAGTTGATACTGAAGAGCTTGATACAGCACTTGAAAAATCTGCTTTTATGCTTCTTGAAGATGATGATGTGGATTCTAAAGATGACGATCTTCCTGATTTAGAAGATAGTGATGTAGATCTTGGTGATGATGATGATACATTTTTGTCTCATGATGGTGACGATGAAGATGATGACGTTACTGATATTCTCGGAGGCGGTGTTTCTAATGATGACGATGCTTAAAAGAAGTAAAAGAGGACATCTTTTCCATTGAATGTAAATTCTTCTTGATCTTCAATTTTGATCGTTCTAGAAAAGCTGGAATTGTATACTGTCTTTTTGGGACAATTTGTTTTTATAGGGGCTATAGCTCAGCTGGGAGAGCGCTTGCATGGCATGCAAGAGGTCAGCGGTTCGATCCCGCTTAGCTCCACCAAAAAGACCAACTGTTCTATCAAGGGAATCAATTATAATAAAAGATGTGTGCATCAATTTAAAAGGTTTATGTGCTATTTAATTATCATTCCAATAGCGCCTGTTCCTTGCATTTTAATGATATTATAATACATTTTTAATCATTTGTTGGATTATAAAATTTACTGTCGCAACCGTGAAAGTAGATAATTTTTTTATGCTTTGCACAGAAATAGAAAATGAGCTGTTTAACTTACGCCTTGTCTTAAAGGACAAAATTTGAATTTCCTTTACCACAATATTTCCACAAATATCATAATATGTTGGTTACCGGTATATTTTTAAAAGATATGAAGTACTTAAACAAAGAGTAGAGAATAAAATATTAAAATATACTTCTCAATTATTGCGAATCAGAACTTTTTTCGAGTATTTTTAGCCTGATCAGATGTTCTGCCAATTAAAAATTATCCACCTTGAGTAGCGTATACCTGCTCAATACTAAGGTATATTAACACTTAAATAATATATTGAATCAATTAATTTTTTCCTTGCACGTCATAAACAAGGTCGAGGTGTAAGAGCAAAGTGGTGCCATCATTATATGTGCTAATTCCCAATGTTACGGATAATTCTTACATTTGAGAATGTATGTTCATAAAAAAACATTTTTAGTCTTTTCTTTCACAGTTTTTATCCACATACCCATTGTGCTTGTTATGTGCAAGCCAATGGTTTTATTGATTCAGCCTCAAGAAATCTGAAACGATAAAACCCTACGCCATTCGAGATTCTTACTTTAATATGAATAACGATATATTATCTTTATAAATCAACATCTTAAACCATTTAAGAAAAAGAATAAAAATGCTTCTCATAAATATTCTCAAATGCAAAAGCTATCACAACATTGGAGACTGACTTGTTACTTCATAGGCGTTACAAATCTTTCTCTGAATATGCCCTACCCTGAATATTCATTGTGTGTAAAGTTGCATATACCTTATCATCCTATAAACGGAAGTGTTTTTACAATACAATAAGATAACTTCTTTCAATTAAGATGAACTGGATGGACGAGTATGTTTTATTTCATACAATACTAAATACACTTAGTTTTTTTGAAGACTGTAGCGCCCTCTTTATACAAAACAACGTTTTTTCGTTTAATGCATTTCTCGTTTTTTTATATTGAATATTTTACCCTTTTTATGATGCCCGAATTGCATTTGTTTTAATTGCTATTTTATACGCTTAACAAAGAAAATATTCATATAATAATCAGCCAGTAATACGCATAATGAAAATAAAAAATGATATTATATTTTAAAATTTTTCTTCAATAACCTCTAGTACTTAGCCCAATGCGAAATGCCAACACTAAATAGAAGATGGTTTCTATTATAAATTTTTTTAACAAAGGAAGTAAAAATGTCGAGAGTATCTTCAAATATATTGTGTATTGCAAAAGCTTTCTGTCGCTTGAGTTTATTCTAAAAAATAACAATTTATTTCATTGAACGATCGGAAAAACGACACTATTTTATCATATTATGCGGAATTTTGCTTTTGAATAATTTTATCCCATCAATTCCCTGACTGAGATTTTCAAAAATCTTCCCTAATGCCATCCACATCTTTTTAATTGCTGTTCATAGAGCCTCGATATCCTTGCCATGCGCTGTGCTGTCTGTGAAAGCGCAGCACTGACATGCCCACCACTACGTGCATAAGCACCATGCCCCATATGATAATTTAAATAAAGGCTATATGCATCATCAAACCTCACCCCATTGCGTTGAACACTTTGGCTATGATACCAAGCAACAAAATCAGCAGCATCTGCGAAATTCGTACGCCATGCAAAAGACTTTCCTGTAGAGCGAAGATACATTGCCCATGTACTATCAAGCGCTTGAGCATAACCATAAGCTGTCGACCGACGCTTCCATGGAATAAAACCAAGTAGTTTTTTGCGTGGAGGACGTGCATTGTGACGAAAGCTCGATTCCATCTTAATGGTTGCAAGAATAATAGGCATAGGAATTCCATAGCGCATTTCCGCTCTTTGAGACACCTTACCCCAATTGTCAAAAAAACCATTTTTTTGTGCTAAAATAGCACAAGCATTATTTGTGTGGATGGGAGTGGTTGTTGTACATCCCTCTAGCAAAAACACCAGTGCCCCTAAAAACAAAAGGTGTCGCATATTCCTATTCCTCTCGTTTAAGAAATAAAACAAGATAGAGATACTAAAAAATGATTACCAATCAATAAAGAACATGATCTAACTTGTAATATTTAAGAAGCTTGCTTTGCTTTATTCCTCATCAGCAAAACGCAATGTTTGCGACTGAGCCAATGTTGTCATTTTTGTTGGTTCAGAGTAATTTTCTTTTAATTCGACAGTTTCAATGCGATTTGCCCGTTTCATGATTTTGGAGGACGATATCAAAATTCCCTCTATATCTTCACCTGCTTTATGAAAGTGCTTCTGTAGTGCGCGAACACGCGTATCCATTCGTCCAAAATCTTCCATCAATTTTGCTACTTCTGATTGAATTAAATGCGCTTGTTCACGCATCCGCGCATCTTTCATAATGGTTTGTACCACTTGGACAGAGAGCATCAACAAAGATGGTGAAACAATAATCACATGGGCTCTATTGGATTTTTGTACCAATGCCTCAAAGTCCTCATAAATTGTTGCGAAAATCGATTCAGATGGCACAAAAAGGAAAGCAGTGTCATGGGTTTCTCCAGGAATCAAATATTTTTGTGCAATATCACGAATATGAACTTCCATATCGGTACGAAATTGGCGTTCTGCCTCTTGACGCTCTTGCGCTGATTCTGCCTTACGCATAGCATTCCAAGCTTCCAGAGGAAATTTAGCATCAACAACAAGAGAAGGAGCTTTATTGGGCATATGAATGAGACAATCTGGGCGCTTTCCATTGGAAAGAACAGCCTGAAAAGCATAAGCGTTTGTTGGTAAGGCATCGGCAATAATTGCTTCCATCCGCCCTTGACCGAAAGTACCACGCGTCTGCTTATTGCTTAAAATGGACTGCAACTGAACAACTTGTCCCGTAAGCGATTGAATATTATTTTGTGCTGCATCAATCACTGCTAAACGTTCTTGCAAACGATTCAAATTTTCATAAGTGGATTTGGTCTGTACCTGAAGTGTTTGGCCTAAGCTTGTTGTCATCCCATTGAGTTGCTCACTGAGTGATTTATTCAATTCAGCTTGCCGTTGACCAAAAATTTCCGCCATCGTTTGCATTCGTCCTTGCATTTCAGCTTGTGTTTTCAGCAAAGTAGCCATCTGCATTTGTGCCTCACGTGCGCGTTCAGCAATTTCATTTTCCAAAAATGCTTTTTTTCGATGAGAATGTATCAACATAAAAAATGCCAAACAGACAAGTATAAATAAAAGCAAAAGCATTAGTTTAGAAAAAAAATCACCAGCGAGTATGGAAAAAAACGAATCAAACATAAATTGTAATATAACGCTCTTATTGTAAAAAAACGCAAGAATCCGTTATTCAATATTGACCAATAACAAACCATTGATTAATCTCTACTTATGCCAATGAGATCTTTAGTTACTTTACCTGATCCGATTTTACGGGAAGTGTCCAAACCTGTTGAGCAGGTCGATTCAGCTCTCCAAAAACTTGCGGATGACATGTTGGAAACCATGTATAATGCTAAGGGCGTTGGTCTTGCTGCTATTCAAATTGGTATACCGCTACGTATGTTGGTTATAGATGTCTCTGGAAATTCTGAAGATGAGCAGAAAAAACCACTTGTTATTATCAACCCTGAAATTTTATGGCTTTCAGATGAGCGTAATATTTACAAAGAAGGTTGTCTTTCTATTCCTGATTATTTTGCAGAGGTTGAACGTCCTAAACGCCTTCGTGTTCGCTATCAGAACCGTGAAGGAAAACAAACAGAAATTGAAGCAGACGATCTCTTAGCAACTTGCTTGCAGCATGAAATTGATCATTTAGATGGGCGCCTTTTTATTGATTACATTTCAAAGATCAAACGCGATATGGTGATACGAAAATTTAAAAAACGCGCAAAAGAAAAAAACATGCAGGAAGCAGTTTTGTAATGGCTTTACGATTAAGTTTTATGGGAACACCAGATTTTTCTGTTCCTATTTTACATGCTTTACTGGATGCAGGTCATGATGTTGTTGCTGTTTATAGTCAACCCCCTCGCCCAGCAGGACGTCGAGGGCTTAAATTAATCCCCTCACCTGTTCACAATGTAGCAAAAAAGAAATCCATTCCTGTCTTCACGCCTCAAACACTTAAAACAGCCGAACAACAGGAGCAATTTGCAGCACTTTCTGTTGATGCTGCTATTGTCGTGGCTTATGGACTCCTTTTACCTAAAGCTATTCTCGAAACGCCGCGTTTTGGTTGTTTTAATGCCCACGCTTCACTCTTACCACGTTGGCGTGGTGCTGCGCCTATTCAACGAGCAATTATGGCTGGTGATAAAGAAACAGGTATCATGATCATGAAAATGGATGAAGGGCTTGATACGGGGCCTATCGCTCTTTCTCGCTCCATCCCCATTACTGATAACACCACCACTGCTGAGCTTTCAAACAGACTTTCACATATTGGCGCAGAACTTATGGTAGAGACTTTATCAACTCTTGAAAAAGGACAACTTAAACTGACCCCACAATCAGAGGAAGGCATTACCTATGCGGCCAAAATTAGAAAAGAAGAGACCCGCATTGATTGGACAAAACCTGCAGAGTTTATTCATAGGCATATTCGCGCGCTCTCTCCCTCTCCTAGTTGCTGGTGCAACATGAATATCGGTGGACGAGAAGAACGTGTAAAAATTCTTGATAGTCGCTTAACAACAGGTCCTTCTCTTGAAATTGGACGGATAGAACCAGATTCTTTGATTATCCATTGTGGGCAAGGACGGATAGAAATAACCTCTCTCCAAAGATCTGGCGGTAAAATTCTTGAGTGCGCAACATTTTTGCGAGGTGCTCATATTTCTGCTGTTTTTTAAGATGCCACGTTTTAAACTCACTCTTGAATATGATGGTTCAAATTATGCTGGTTGGCAGCGTCAAGCAAAACTTCACACTATACAAGGAGCTCTTGAACAAGCACTCTTTTCCTTTAGTGGACAACAATTGACCATAACAACAGCAGGACGAACGGATGCAGGAGTACATGCTACGGGACAAGTTGCGCATGTTGATTTTGAAAAAAACTGGCATCCCCATACTGTACGTGATGCGCTCAATGCTCTTTTACGAAAACAGGGAGAAGTAATTTCAATCCTAAACGTAGAAAATGTCCCTGATGACTTTGATGCACGATTTTCCGCTATAAAACGCCATTATCTTTTTAAAATACTTAATCGTCGCTCTCCACCAGCCTTAAATGCCAAACGCGTGTGGTGGTTGCCAAAGCCTCTTAATGCTGACGCCATGCATGAAGCAGCGCAAAAGCTTGTAGGACAACATGATTTTACAACTTTCCGTTCAGCACACTGCCAAGCCAAAAGCCCTATTCGCACCCTTGAACGCCTCGATATTCAAAGAGAAGGTGAAGAAATTTTCCTTTATGCACAAGCTCGTTCTTTTCTTCATCATCAAATCCGTTCATTCGCAGGAAGCCTCATGGAAGTGGGTATTGGACGTTGGACAGCTCAAGATCTCGAAACAGCTCTTCATGCTAAAGATCGTAAACGTTGTGGTGTTGTTGCCCCCCCCTCAGGACTTTATTTAACCAAAGTAGAGTATTAATGATCCTTCAAGAGTGAACATCTCAAAAGTCGTTAAAGCAGTTTATAAAAAGAACGAATTTCTTCAAAAGCTTCTGCTGCTGTATTAACAAATTTTACAAAATTAATATCAGTAGGAGAAATTGTACCTTGTGCAGACAGATACTCAAAATTGACAGTATTGCTCCAAAATTCTTTGCCAAACAATAAAATTGGTACCTGTTTCATACGCCCCGTCTGTACTAAAGTTAATGTCTCAAACAGTTCATCCAGAGTCCCAAATCCTCCAGGGAAAATGGCTAGGGCTTTCGCTCGTACTAAAAAATGCATTTTGCGCATCCCCAAATAATGAAAATTGAAACATAAATGCGGCGACACATACGAATTAGGCTCTTGCTCATGTGGTAAAATAATATTCAAGCCAATCGTTGGAGCACCAACATCACAAGCACCACGATTTCCCGCCTCCATGATTCCTGGTCCGCCCCCCGTAACAACCACAAATTCACGATATTGTGTCGTAGCAGAATAAAGTGAGCACAAACGTGCAAACTCTCTTGCTTCATCGTAATAATGTGACATAGCATGCAAATTTTTCTTTTGTATTTCATTCTTTGCAGCCCACGCTGCTTGCCCAGGTTCAGGAATACGCGCACCACCAAACAAAACAACTGTTGATTGAATATCATATTCTTTAAGGGTTATTTCCGGCTTTAAAAATTCAAGACTAATACGTTGTGAGCGCAGCTCTGGACGCATCATAAAATCTTGATCGATATAGGCTAAACGATAAGTAGACGAACGCACCTGTGCTGAATTAGAGACTTTATGGATCTGTTGTAGAGCATCCTTCGTATGGAGAAGTGGTGTCCAGTTTTCTTGCTCCCTTTTTCTTTTTTCTTTACAGCCTTTTTTCATGCACCTGTCCTACTTCCTCATCGTTTTATTGACTGAACACATTTCTTCGCGTAGTTCATAGAGAATAAATCTTGAAGCTTTCAACTTGTTTAACGGAACTCTCGTCATGACCCATATCACACAACTTGAAATTATTATCGAACAAGCTTTTGACGATCGCGATTCCATCGATACTACCACAAAAGGCGAAATACGTGAGAGTGTTGAACATGCATTGAACCTTCTTGATAAAGGTGAAATCCGTGTTGCAGAACGACAAAAAAATGGACAATGGCATGTTCATCAATGGTTGAAAAAAGCGGTTTTGCTCTCTTTTCGGCTTAATCCTATGCAAATTATTACTGGTGGAATCAATGGGACACATTGGTGGGATAAAGTTCCTTCAAAATTCTCTGGTTGGCAAGAGGCAGATTTTAAAAGTGCTGATTTCCGTTCCGTTCCTGGAGCCATTGTACGTCATTCTGCTTACATTGCACCCAATGTTATATTGATGCCATCCTTTGTCAATCTTGGTGCTTTTATCGATGAGGGCACAATGGTTGATACATGGACCACCGTTGGTTCTTGTGCACAAATTGGTAAACATGTCCATCTTTCTGGCGGTGTTGGTATTGGAGGTGTTTTAGAACCACTGCAAGCAAATCCAACAATCATTGAAGATCATTGCTTTATCGGTGCTCGCTCTGAAATTGTTGAAGGCTGTATTATCCGTGAAGGTGCTGTTTTGGGAATGGGAGTCTTTATTGGAAAATCAACAAAGATTATTGATCGTACAACAGGTGAAATTTTTATTGGTGAAGTACCAGCCTATTCAGTGGTTGTACCAGGTTCTCTCCCTGGAAAACCTTTACCAAATGGTGAAGCAGGACCTAGCCTTTATTGTGCTGTTATTGTAAAACGCGTTGATCAAAAAACACGAGAAAAAACATCCATTAATGATCTTTTACGTTCTTAGACACAAGATTAATGCATAATAATATTTCATCGTTTTTTAACTTGAATAATAACCTCGAATACAAGGATTCTCTCATTTCAAATCCTTTCATAGTGAATCAATCACTATCATTTCCTTACACGTTACAAACGCAGTTGGTGTGTGGGTAAGAAACACTTTAAGAAAAGAGTGAAATACTTTTAATGAATTCTCTCAAGTGATAAGGGCTGTCATAATATTTTGAGCTGAAAAAGAGTATGATGGGTGCGCTTTGCACCTTTCTGACGCGTAAAAGCGGTAATGCCAAATGGATTTTATATCATTCACAGTGTATTTTACGTTATATTTTTCATAGCCCCCGTTGTGAAATGGAGTTTGATGTATTGAGTGATGATTTACGAAAACGAGCACGCCAATATGCAACATAAATGTATTTTGTTTAAAGCATTCTGTTTTACGTGAGAAAGTGACACCATTACGCAATACACAAAAACATGAAGCACGGCGCAATTCTATTTAAAGTATCCTTTAAACACCTGAACCAATCGACAAAAGCAAAAGCGCAATCAATGAGAGAAAATACCCCTTTTTTCATTATTTGTTCATTTTGAGCGCTTGAATAAATGCCGATTGTGGAATTTCTACTTTTCCAAATTGGCGCATCCGCTTTTTGCCTTCTTTTTGCTTTTCCAAAAGTTTGCGCTTACGTGTAACATCACCCCCGTAACATTTCGCTGTTACATCTTTACGCAAAGCACGAATCGTTTCGCGCGCTATAACTTTACCACCAATAGCCGCTTGAACTGGAATCTGAAACATATGCTGAGGAATAAGATCTTTCAGTTTTTCACACATTGAACGCCCGCGCTTTTCTGCAATCGTGCGGTGAACAAGCATCGATAATGCATCAATAGGCTCTCCATTCACCAAAATAGACATTTTAACTAAATCACCTTCTGCATAATCTGTCATTTGATAATCAAAAGAAGCATAACCCTTTGAAATCGATTTTAGCCGATCATAAAAATCAAAAACAACTTCATTCAGTGGTAAATCATACGTTACCATAGCACGGGTTCCAACATAGGACAAACCAACCTGTACCCCACGCCGCTCTTGGCATAGCTCTAAAATTGACCCAAGATAATTATCAGGAGTCATGATTGTCGCTCGAATCCATGGTTCTTCTATGGAAGAAATTTTAACCACATCAGGCATATCCGCTGGATTGTGCAACTCTTTAACAGAACCATCATTCATATTCATGCGATAAACAACTGAAGGTGCTGTCGCAATTAAATCCAAATTAAACTCACGCTCTAATCGCTCTTGAATAATTTCAAGATGCAGAAGTCCCAAAAAACCACAGCGAAAACCAAACCCCAAAGCCGCAGACGTTTCCATTTCAAAAGAAAAACTCGCATCATTTAAGCGTAATTTGCCCATGGCTGCACGCAAATCATCAAAATCGGCAGCATCAATTGGAAAAAGTCCACAAAAGACAACAGGTTGCGCCGGCTTAAAACCAGGCAAAGCATTTTCACAAGGACGACGCTCTTCAGTAATCGTATCCCCAACCCGTGTATCTGCTACCTCTTTGATAGAAGCAGTGATAAAACCAATCTCGCCCGGTCCTAACTCATCAACCTGTACCATTTTAGGTGTAAAAACCCCAACGCGCTCAACTGGATATTTTGCTCCTGTACCCATCATACGAATGGTTTGGCCTTTTTTTAAAATACCATCTATCACCCGTACCAAAACAATGACACCAAGATATGCGTCATACCAGCTATCAACCAACATTGCTTTCAAGGGATTTGCAACATCGCCTGTATGTGGAGGTGGTAATTGTGCAACAATTGCCTCCAGAACATCAGGAACTCCCAAACCTGTTTTTGCTGATATTTCTACTGCTTGAGATGTATCAATGCCTATCACATCTTCAATTTGTTCTTTAACACGCTCAGGTTCTGCTGCTGGAAGATCAACTTTATTGAGAACAACAACCAACTCATGGGAATTATCAATGGCTTGATAAACATTTGCTAACGTCTGCGCCTCTACGCCTTGGCTTGCATCCACCACCAACAGAGAACCTTCACAAGCTGCCAATGAACGCGAAACCTCATAAGCAAAATCCACATGACCAGGTGTATCCATAAGATTTAAAATATAGGTTTCACCATTCTTTGCTTTATAGTGTAAACGTACCGTCTGTGCTTTAATAGTAATTCCACGTTCACGCTCAATATCCATGGAATCGAGTACTTGTTCTTTCATCTCACGTGTATCAAGCCCACCTGTTATTTGAATCAAACGATCAGCTAAAGTGGATTTGCCGTGATCAATATGCGCCACGATGGAAAAATTACGAATATAATTACGATCTATTGTCATATAATGCGATTTAGCAAAGAATAATACAAAACGCAAAGACCAATTATGCTCCGGCTTCTATCAAAAGAATATAAACCTAAAAAGCTTCTCAAAACACAACTTTTTATAGCCTAAAAAATGAGGCTTTTGTTTGCTAAATTAAATCCAAGGGTGCTAAAATGATCCTTTCACATCTTATTTGATAACTCATATGCTGTAGTAAGCTGGCACCATCACACACTTTGCCAACCTCCAATATTACGACGATCCTTTACACTTGAAAAAGTTTATAAGAGATATGCCTTTCTTGTACAGTCTTTACCCACATGCCCCCCACCCACTTGTGATGTGTAAGCAAGTGATTTGGATTGATTTAACATGAAAATGATTTGAAGTGAGAAAGTTTTACAGTATTCAGGGTTCTAACTCAATGTGAATAATGATATATTATAATTATAAATCAATGTATTATCATATTTATATGATGGGCGTGTATATCATTTAGGCTTGCAATAAATTCGCAAGAAATGCTTTTTTATTTGTATGCAATAATCTTCTTTTTTAGCAATCTTATATAAGATAACATGAATATCGAGGGAGTTTCTTCTCAATTTTTAAAACTTTAGAAATATGCTCTATTGAGTGATGTTTTTATATACTTTTTATATAACTCCTTCTTTCCTCTATTAAAGATAAAACACACCAATCCTCTTTGATTCATTGGATAACGCATTGATTTATAATGATGCTCTGTGGTTTTTCTATACTTCATGTGGACCGTCAATGAATATGATGTATATTGAGAAAATTATCTTTTAAAAAACGATTTAATGTACAACGTTATGGGGTACTTTGGACGTTCTATTTTGCGTGAGAAGCGTAACTCTATTAAAGGACAAAAGAAATAACGTGCGACAGTGCATAGTTTTCATTATTCAAAAACATTACCGTAGATGTTTTTGAAAGTTGTAAAGCCGAATTTAAAGATGGGCGTTAATTTTTACCTTTATATCACCTCATGCTTTGGCTTAATAAAGGTTGTCTGCCCGTTTCAGAAGTTAGGCAAACAGATAGAAGCATACTATTTCTCCAATTTGGCATGCAAAAGCTGGAATAACTTATAGAACTTCTTAATCATCTTAATATTAAAAAAGCTTTAAAAATGAAAACTCTACAAGAAAAAATCTCATGCAATAAAATCATAATAAAAAAATGTATAGCTAATCAATTTTTTTAATTGCTTTATTTTTTTTACGCCATTGTGAAGGTTGTAATTCAGCCACAATGATCCCAATCAGAATAAGCAAACCGCCCAATAAAGCTAAGGGAGATAAATGTTCTCCAGCCAAACGCCCAACAATACCAGCCCATACCGGTTCACCTGCGTAAATGAGTGTCGCACGCGTAGGGGAAATAGACTTTTGTGCCCAATTCATAGCTAATTGAATGATGGCACTCATTAATGCCAATCCTATACCAATATTAAACCACACCCACGAAAATTCAGGAATGCTTTCACCCATCAAAGGCATACAAGCAAATGAAAAAAAACCACTAAAAAATAACTGAATAATGGTTACACGCCGACTATCAACCTTGTTCGCAAAAATTCCGATGAGTATGACTTCTCCAGCAATCGCTAAAGCGCCTAACAAAGTTAAAATTTCGCCTTTTGAAAAATCAAAATTTCCCGGCTTTTGTCCTGAAATAAATACAAGCCCAATAAAAGCGAAAATAATACCAATCCAACAAGCTAAACGGGGAGGTTTTTTAAAAACAATCCATTGCAAGATTGGAACCATCGGTACATAAAGCGCTGTGATAAAAGCTGACTGACTACTAATAATTGTTTGAAGTCCAGCTGCTTGAAAAGCATAACCAAAAAACATGGCTAAACCTATCGCCATCCCAGCGAAAACTTCATAAACAGTTATACCTTTTATAGAGCGCCAAAAAATTACCCCACATATAAGAGATGCAACAATAAAACGAAATCCAACAAAAAACAGAGGACCACTATAGCGTACCGCAATGTGAATGACTAAAAATGTAATGCCCCACAATATTGTCGCAGTAAATATTGCCAATTCTGGCTTACTTAATAAAGGATATTTAAACTGTTTTAGATTCACCATGAAAAACTTTCTCTTCCAATTTTCCCCACAATTTATGAAACAATAAGCGTTCCAACTCCCTGTTCGGTAAACAGCTCTAGTAAAACAGAATGAGGAGTTTTACCATTTAAAATGACAACACCTTCCACACCATTTTGAAGGGCTTTTATACAAGTCTCTACTTTTGGAATCATGCCTCCTGAAATTGTCCCATTTTTAATAAATTTCTCAGCTTCAGAAACTGTCAATTCTTTTAAAAGTTTACCCTGTTTATCCAAAACACCAGGAACATCAGTGAGAAATAAAAGGCGTTTAGCCTCTAATGCACCAGCAATAGCTCCAGCAAAAATATCAGCATTGATATTATAAGTTTTACCATCGCGTCCTGGAGCTACAGGAGCAAGAACTGGTATCATTTCAGAAGATGCTAAAAGATCTAGCAATGTGCGATCAACTTCAACGGGCTCACCAACAAACCCCAAATCTAAAACACGTTCAATATGCGAATCAGGATCAATGACAGTTTTATAAGCCTTTTCGGCAAAAACCATATTGCCATCCTTGCCGCATAATCCTATTGCCCATTCACCCTCAGCATTGATGAGAGCAACAATTTCTTTATTTATGGAACCCGCTAAAACCATTTCAACCACTTCAACGATCCGCTCATCGGTTACCCGTAGTCCGTTTTCAAATCGCGATTCAATCCCCATTTTCATTAAAATTTCAGCAATTTGAGGACCACCACCATGAACAACAACAGGATTAATTCCCGATTGCTTTAATAGAGCAATATCACGCGCAAATGCTCGCCCCAAAGCAGGATCACCCATAGCATGGCCGCCATATTTTACCACGACCGTTTCATTTTCATATTTTTGCATATAAGGTAAAGCAGACGATAAAAATGCTGCTTGTTTTTCCAAAACATCTACATCACCGTTTTTAGCATCATCCATCAATAGAGCCTCCTCATCACTTTTTACCATCTCTTAATGAAATTTAGGAAAAGTGAAAACAATAAAACCAAACTTTACTCTATCCACCCCCTCCCCTGAAAATCGTCAATTTTCCTCTAAATTACGAAAAAGGAATAGCGAAATGAAATACAAAAAACTTCCTTTAAAAATTGACAGCGAAAAATTAAACAAAATAGACGTAAAAAAATGTCATTATTTTATGATCTTATATATAAAATTGAAAAGCAAAATTTTGAAGCTAAGCCGTACATTCAACTCATTAGTTTATCACTATGGATACTTAACAATGAATAGGAATATATACAACCATTGATTTTGTAAGATAAAAATAAAGCTTCTTATCATAATAAAATTAACATATTCCCAAGATAAGAAATCACTCAACCGCTTTATAGCTTATCTCAATAAACTATAACTTTTGTTTTAAAAATTTGACTTTTTCTCAATCATTAAACATGAGGAAATGTCAACTGAACGCTCCTCGTGGAGAATTATAATAAGTTGATTTATAATAATAATTTATCTTTTTATATCGTAAAATCGAAAAAAGGCTTTGCAAAATTATCATATATTGTGACTTTATTTCGATAACTCTTCAGAAGCATCTTCGTAAAAGCATTTAATTGTTTAGATTACTCTCTTCGTAAGATTTTATAAAACTTCTCATTTTTCATGATCTGTCATTAAGTTTTTCTTTCTGCATAGCGATACATGCTTGAATTATTCAATGTTTTTTAGAATTTTTAATTCTTTTAATTATGTTATTTTATGAAAAAAGATTCATTTCGTAAATTTCCCTTTCCATATCACTAATCAATTTCAACAATATATCGTGCTGTTTTCTAAGCATATTGTGCTATTTTTTATTGTATTATTTTTTCTTTTTAAAGGTAACTTCCTCTATCTTCCCACCAACTTTTTATTATGCCAATAAATTCAATTAAGTGAATTCCATCGAATCTGTTTCCCCACAAGAGAGATACATCGAATACCTCAAAACGTGTTTTGTTATGTCTTCTTTAGCATTCAACACACATTATCTCATCCCACAATTTCTTTGGAACAAAATAAACTTGATTATAGCGTTTTTTATTATCTGGAAGAACTATTTATGACATCAGAAATACAAAACTAAATCCGCATCTAAAAAGACATGATTACTGCTAAAAGCTACGATGAGGCATGTAAAAGCTATTCCGAATAAAATAACCCTTATTTTAAAGGAAGAAGTGATTAAAACTATGAGAAATGCCAAAAATAAAATCGGTTATAAGAAGTTGATACTTTATTTGAAAAAGATGGATTGCCTAACAGCTTATTTAGCGTTTCTTGGCAAGCCGCTACCTATTTTATAGTTTTATTATAGAGCCTTTAAAAAGAAATTTTGAGTGAAAAAATAAACACAAAAAATACTGAATGCATAAAGGCAGTTATCATGACACTGGCAATATTTATTATCAATCACTCAATTGCGTTCTTATATGGATAAGCCCTTTTTAAAATGTCATAGACACTCAAAAATAAGACTTATCCATAAAACTCATGAAATATAAAAACTATCAGCAGCAGGAGTTTATCCTAAATTAGCTGTCTCTCTCTTTTCTTTTCAAGAAAAAATGCTTTTCAAAGATAATGAGACAATAGAAAGCTTAATGAAAATAACTTTCCCACAGTTCTCTCTAATTATTCTGAGAACATTCACATATTTTAACCAGAAATATTTTCAAAAAATTCTTTCATACGTGAAAAAAAACCATGTGATTGCGGTGAATTTTCATGATTTGAGAGTTTCTCAAATTTTTGCAACAATTCACGTTGTTCTTGCGTTAATTTCTGCGGTGTCTCAATCGTGATATGGATGTAAAGATCACCCCTTGCTTGCTGACGGCGCAACATGGGCATACCTTTGCCTCTAAGGCGGAATTGACGTCCATTTTGTGTCCCTTCTGGAATCTTAACGCGTGCTTTAACACCATCAAGGTCGGAAACTTCAAACTCTCCTCCTAAAGCAGCTGTTACCATTGAAATAGGAACGCGACAGTGAAGATCTGCTCCTTCTCGCTGAAAAAACTCATGCGGTTTAATGGAAAGGAAAATATAAAGATCACCATTGGGGCCACCACGAATACCAGCATCACCCTCACCAGAAAGGCGAATACGCGTTCCATCTTCAATACCAGCTGGAACATTTACGCTTAATGAACGTTTTTTCTCTATACGCCGTGTCCCCTGACATTTGGGGCATGGATCCGTAATAGTTTCACCACGTCCATGACATGTAGGACATGTCCGCTCAATAGAAAAGAAACCCTGTGCAGCACGCACACGACCAGATCCATGACATGTTCCACAAACTTGCGGCTTAGAGCCTTTTCTCGCTCCTGATCCTTCACAAACATCACACGTAACGGAACTGGGAATATTAATTTCTGCAGTTTTTCCTGAAAATGCCTCTTCTAAAGTCACTTCCATATTATAACTCAAATCTGCGCCACGTTCGCGACTATCACCACGCTTACGGTGTGTCCCTCCCATAATCTCACCAAAAAAGTCTTCGAAAATATCCGCAAATCCACCACCAGCAGCAAAACCACCAAAGGGATTTGCTCCCCCCCCTTGACCACCGCTATTTTCAAAGGCCGCATGGCCAAATCGATCATAAGCAGCACGCTTCTGGGGATCTTTAAGAACTTCATAGGCTTCGCCAATTTCTTTGAATTTTCGCTCTGCCTCTTTATCCCCCGCGTTGCGATCAGGATGATATTGCATTGCCAACTTACGAAAAGCAGATTTCAACTTTTTATCATCACATTCGCGAGTCACGCCAAGAATTTCATAATAGTCAACCTTCATCATGTATTCCTGATAATTTTTCTGTCATCCATCTTTATGGATAATATTGCTTTTAATTTATATTTTTAGCAACAAAGTTGCAACTTATCTCAAATAATAAAGCCCAGCCTTATATTTCAAAGGCCGGGTTTATCAATTAATCAACACATATGCTGACACTATTTCTTCTTATCATTAACTTCTTCAAAATCAGCATCAACAACATCATCATTCTTTGCCTCTGTTTCAGTGTCAGCGCTCGCTGCTTGTGAGGCTTCGTACATAGCCTGTCCAAGTTTCATACTGACTTCTGCTAATTTTTGCATCTTTGTTGTTACTTCTTCCGTATCACTGCCTTCAAGCGCAGATTTCAAATCAGATATTGCTGTTTCAATCTGTCCCTTTTCTTCAGCTGATACTTTATCGCCATATTCATTGAGCGACTTTTCAGTTGAATGAATAAGAGCCTCCGCTTGATTTCTAGCTTCAACACCTTCACGGCGTTTTTTATCCTCAGCCGCGTGCTCTTCTGCATCCTTTACCATTTTTTCAATATCAGCATCACTTAAACCACCTGATGCCTGAATACGAATTTGATGCTCTTTACCTGTTCCCTTATCTTTGGCCGAAACATTAACAATACCATTCGCATCGATATCAAAAGTAACTTCAATTTGAGGTATACCACGTGGTGCTGGAGGAATACCAACAAGATCAAATTGAGCCAATAACTTATTATCACTTGCCATTTCCCGTTCACCTTGGAAAACACGAATCGTTACAGCACTCTGGTTATCATCAGCTGTCGAAAAAACTTGCGATTTTTTCGTGGGGATAGTGGTATTGCGCTCAATAAGGCGTGTGAAAACCCCACCCAAGGTTTCAATACCCAAAGATAAAGGTGTTACATCTAGCAACAACACATCTTTGACATCGCCTTGCAATACACCTCCTTGGATGGCAGCACCCATTGCGACCACTTCATCAGGATTAACGCCTTTGTGGGGATCTTTACCAAAGAAGCTCTGCACAACTTGCTGAATCTTGGGCATACGTGTCATTCCACCCACTAAAACAACTTCGTCAATCTCACCGGCCTTTAATCCAGCATCTTTCAACGCAGCTTTACAAGGTTCAATGGTACGCTGCACTAAATCGTCAACGAGAGATTCAAATTTTGCCCGAGTCAATTTCATTGTTAAGTGCTTGGGACCTGATTGATCTGCCGTGATAAATGGTAAATTGATTTCTGTTTGCTGTGACGAAGAAAGCTCAATTTTTGCTTTTTCTGCCGCTTCTTTTAAGCGCTGTAAAGCGAGTTTATCATTCTTCAGATCAATTCCTTGCTCTTTTTTGAATTCATCGGCAAAATAACCAACCAAGCGCATGTCAAAGTCTTCACCCCCTAAAAACGTATCTCCATTGGTTGACTTAACCTCAAAAACCCCATCTCCAATTTCAAGGACTGAAATATCAAATGTACCACCACCAAGGTCGTAAACAGCAATTGTTTTTCCGTCCTTTTTGTCCAAACCATAAGCTAAAGCAGCAGCAGTTGGCTCATTAATAATCCGTAAAACTTCAAGTCCAGCAATTTTACCTGCGTCTTTCGTGGCTTGACGTTGCGCATCATTAAAATAAGCAGGAACCGTAATAACGGCTTGTTCAACTTTTTCACCAAGATAAGATTCTGCTGTTTCCTTCATCTTTTGCAAAATCATAGCTGAAATTTGTGACGGAGAATATTTCTTTCCCGCCTCTTCAACCCATGCATCACCATTGTCACCTTTAACAATTTTATAAGGAACAAGCGCTTTATCTTTTTCAACCATAGGGTCATCAAAACGGCGCCCTATCAAACGTTTAACTGCAAAAACTGTCCCTTCAGGATTTGTCACCGCCTGCCGTTTAGCAGGTTGCCCAACAAGCCGCTCCCCCCCATCAGTAAAGGCAACAACGGAAGGTGTTGTTCGCGCTCCTTCTGAGTTTTCAATAACTTTTGCGTTTTTGCCATCCATAACAGCCACACAAGAGTTCGTTGTCCCCAAATCAATACCAATTACTTTTGCCATATTATAATCTCCATTCAGCAAGCTACCTCAACCTTCATAAAGCATCTTTTTAAGATAGCTCCTCATAACACCTAAAGCCCGTATATTGCTTCAAGCAACATAAATAATAATAAACTGCAAGTCGCAACAAGCCTTGCTGCCTCGTATATAAGAACAGGCTTTTATTGCTACAAGAGAATAATGAGAGAAACATCTCCAAAATAAAAAATTTATTTTAAAATAGGCACGCTAATGACCCATAAATACCATATTTATGAGAGACTTGAGAGTATAACATATTTTTCTTGCGATTCTTAAAAAATATATCTTTCTATAAAAATTAAAAAATAAAAGAATGATTGCACTTTCGCTCTTGATCTTCTCGTCATTGATAAAATCATACTCACGTAAAAGCTTTTTAAAAGGCGAATAATTTATATCACAAATATTATAAATTTTCCTTGGACTAAAATAGTCATCATATCTAATGCTCATATCAGTAAAGGTATTATCTATCGATCTCCTTTCAAAAATTCTCCTTCTAACGGTCTCATTGTTTGCGGCTTTTGAAATCTGTGCTTTAAATTCACCTAAAGCGTTTTTTCTTAACTGTATAATTTTGAACTTTGAAAATATATAAAAATACCTCTGTATAAACGCTTTAAAATGCCAAGAGCTGTCATAATATTAAAAATTGGTAAAGTGGTTGATGATTGTTCTGTATTATATCTTCATTAAGTAAAATAGTAGTGCATCATAGATTTTATACCATTTGCAAATACTATTTATGAGATGAACACGGAAGCGTTAAGAGGTGTGTTGTCATTGTAAATCTTACTGTCTTCTTTTAAATTTCAAGAATTCTATGATTTTTATATTCAAATCAATTTTATTTTAGCATTTCTTTCTTTTATTTTAAATAAAAGCTCTGCTAAAATAAAAAATATTCAAAGTATGAATCTTATGAAGGAGGGTAAATCAATGATGACATCTATTATTAAGAAAATAACAAATCTCATCTTTAAGAATATAATACATACACAATATCCATACAAAAAGGTTATCATAAATATCGTGTGTGCTCTTCTCTTTGCTGGTATAACCCTGCCAGCAGGTGCTCAGCAATATAAACTTGGCGACATAGAAATTCTCAATCCTTGGACACGCGAAACACTTAGAGGTATAAGAGTTGGTAGCGGTTATCTCTACATTATTAATCACAGTAATACCCCAGACCGTTTGGTTTCTATTTCCACAAACGGAGTAAAAACAACAGAGATACACTCTATGGCTGTCGTTAATGATATTATGAAAATGGAAAAAATGCACAATGGCATTGAAATTCCGGGAAATGGCGAAATCACGCTTAAGCCTGGCGGTGATCATATTATGTTCATGGGGCTTTCACAACCATTTAAGTTAGGTGATAAAATTAGCGCAAAATTAACATTTGAGAAAGCAGGAACCATTGATGTTGATTTCTCTGTAAACGCTATGAAAGTACCATCACCTTCTAAATCCTCTCCTGTTCATTAAGCTCCTTTTATTATAAATACACACTTTATAAAATGAAGAAGCGTGAAATTTTTTACGCTTCTTTATTTTTTGTTTAATGCCATCAGTAAAAAATTATCCCCTTTGATGAATTAACTATGGTCAATTTCAGGAATACGTAAAACTTGTCCAGGATAAATTTTATCGGGAGATTTTAGCATTGGCTTATTGGCTTCAAAAATAAATGTGTTTTTATTACCTTGCCTTTTTCCATAAACCTCTTCAGCAATTTTCCAAAGATTATCACCAGATTTAACCTCATAAAAGCGAGAAGTTTTTCTAGGCGTTGTATCTATAACCTTTAATTGATCAACATCTACAGAAGAGATACCTTGTGAATTGCCAACAACCAGCAGTGCTTTTTCAAGTGTTTCCCTATCTGGAACTTCACCGCTTAAAATAGCTTTACCGTCTTCAACTTGAATATTGACTTTTTCTGTACCGAGTTGAAAATGATCAAATGCTCTCTTAAAATCCTTTTCTTTTGGTTCATGGTCCCCAATACCTAATTTTTCCCCTACAGTTTTAATAAAATTAAAAAATCCCATTACGACCTCCTTTCGTGTAGCAGAAACAAATTTTTGTGCATATATTGCCACATTCTTTTCTTTGCTCTTAAAACACATAGGCAGATTTTCTAAACTTCAACAATCAAAACTACATCTGTTCAATTATGAGACAAATACAATAATAAACTTTGTAATAAACCTTGATAAAAAAAGCCTTTATGAAAATTTTCTCTCAAATGAAGGGATCTTAATAGACGTAGAAACATTATAAATTATGAAAGCAAAACAAGATTTTACAGTAATGACAGAAGGTTTTTTACTTTGCTACAATTTGTATCATATTTGTTTTGCAAAAAAAATATGAACTCCCATATAAATAAGTGTGGGTAATTTGCTACCACAGCAATAGAAAGGTCTAAGAAACCATGAAAGATACACCAACAATCACGCAAACGATTGTACTTGTTGATGATGATCGCAATATTTTGACATCTTTATCTTTTGCGCTTGAGACAGAAGGATATCGGGTTGAAAGCTATACAGATGGAGCATCTGCACTCAAGGGTCTCACACTTCACCCTCCACACTTAGCTATTTTTGATATTAAAATGCCCCGAATGGATGGGATGGAACTTTTGCGTCGTTTGCGTCAAAAATCTGATCTTCCAGTTATTTTTCTTACCTCTAAAGATGATGAAATTGATGAATTATTTGGTCTCAAAATGGGAGCTGATGATTTTATTACTAAACCTTTCTCCCAACGTCTTCTTATTGAACGCGTGAAAGCTATTTTACGCCGTTCTAATGCACGTAACCAACCGCTTTCTACAGGAACTTCTTCCACCTCTTCTCTCAAACGCGGAGATCTTGTGATGGATCAAGAACGCCACACCTGTACATGGAAAGATAAACCTGTTATTTTAACCGTTACGGAATTTTTGATTCTGCAAACCTTAGCACAAAGACCAGGAGTTGTAAAAAGTCGTGATGCTTTAATGGATGCTGCTTATAGTGATCAAGTCTACGTAGATGATCGCACCATTGATAGTCACATTAAACGTCTGCGTAAAAAGTTTAAACAAGTGGATGATGATTTTGCAATGATTGAAACACTTTATGGTGTAGGTTATCGTTTCCACGAGGTATAAAACTACTTTGTCGCAAAAATTTGAATGGCAATCAAATCGATGACAGACAATTCTCAACTGGAAACTTTACAAAAAACAACCGTTAATGGTACATCCTCAACGCCATTTCTTATGTTCGCTCGTTTGCATCTTCGAACACAACGTCTCTTTAGACAATTGCTTTTTTCCAGCCTCACACGTCGCATTGTTATATTAAACATTGCTGCTCTTGCCGTTTTAGTTACAGGCATTTTATACCTTAACCAATTTCGCGATGGTTTAATTGAAGCAAAAATCAAAAGTTTATGTACCCAAGGAAAAATTATTGCTGGGGCTATTGCTGCTTCTGCAACAGTAGATACAAATTCTATCCTCATTGACCCTCAAAAACTCTTAGAGTTACAGACTGGTGAAAGCGTTACACCCGCTCCTCAATCAACCGATTCTTGGGATTTTCCTATTAACCCTGAGCAAGTTGCCCCTCTTTTACGGCGTCTTATTACACCTAAAACGACAAGAGCACGTATCTATGATCGTGATGCTACTCTCCTTCTTGATTCGCGCGTTCTTTATTCTAGTGGAGAAGTTTTTAGTTATGATTTACCCCCACTTAAAACAGAACAAAACATGTGGGATCGCCTTACTTCATGGTATTCAAGCGCATTTTATGGCAAAGGTATTGCTCTTAACAGAGAACAAACAAAAACCAGTGGTATTGCTTATCCAGAAGTGTACCGCGCATTAAACGGATCTCTTGCTACGGCTAAAAGACGCAACAGACAAGGGCAATTAATTGTTTCTGTTGCCGTTCCTGTTCAACGCTATCGCGCAGTGGTTGGAGCTCTTCTTCTTTCAACCACTGGTTCCGATATTGATAACATTGTAAAAGGCGAAAGACTGGTTATCTTTAAAGTTTTTGCCGTTGTAGGTAGCGTACTTTTGGTTCTTTCTCTCTTTTTGGCCCATACGATTGCCCATCCATTAAGTAAATTATCTGCCTCGGCTAATCGAGTGCGTAATGGCAATAATCAGCGTGTAGAAATTCCTGATTTTTCAATGCGTGAAGATGAAATTGGTCACCTTTCAACTTCTATTCGTGATATGACTAATGCCCTTTATATGCGTATTGAAGCCATTGAACGCTTTGCTGCTGATGTAAGCCACGAATTAAAAAATCCTCTCACCTCTCTACGCAGTGCTGTTGAAACGCTCCCTCTGGCTAAAAATGAAGAAGCACAAGAGAAATTGCTGGAAATTATTCAACATGATGTGCGCCGCCTTGATCGGTTGATTACAGATATTTCTGATGCATCGCGACTCGATGCAGAGCTTGCACGAGAAACCGCAGAGATTGTTGATATGACGCCGCTTTTGGAAAGTCTTGTTCATGCTGTTCAGGAAGTGTATCGTAATACGCAAACTATTGATATAAGCCTTAATATTGTCCCACGTCCTCATGGAAAAGCTTATCTTGTATTGGGACATGAACTTCGTTTAGGACAAGTGATTTCAAATCTTCTTGAAAATGCGCGTTCTTTTATTCCTCGGAATCGTGGCAAAATTTGCATTACTATGAAAAGTCATGCTTCAACCCTTATTTTAACCATTGAAGATAATGGCCCAGGTATTCGTTCAGAAAATATTGAACGCATTTTTGAACGTTTTTACACAGATCGACCAAATGAAGATGCTTTTGGACAAAACTCTGGACTTGGCCTTTCTATTAGTCGGCAAATCATCGAGGCTCATAATGGGACAATTACAGCCGAAAATATTATCGATCCTACACTTGGGAAGTGTAAAACTGGTGCACGTTTTACTATTATGCTTCCGCTTGCTAAATAAATCTTTTATCCAAAGTAAAAGGCATGAAAACAAAATGTGAAATACTCCACGCAAATTGCCTTCAACTGGGCGGCAAGGGGCTGTTAATTATAGGTCCATCGGGATCAGGAAAATCAACCATCACCCTTTCTTTGCTTGACCGCGCTGAGTGGTCAAAACGTGAAGCGAAGCTTATCAGTGATGATTATACAATGTTGCGTGCGGAAAATGGAAAGCTTCACGGATACACTCCCGATAATTTAGAGGGCGGCATCGAGATTCGTGGCGTTGGTCTTTATATGATAGAATTTAAAAAGCACACAACTATCGATTGCGTTATTTTTCTCGGTCCGGAATATGAACGTTTTTCCACAAATAAAACTTTTCAATTTGAAAATTTGCACATTCCTCTTTTAAAACTTCCCTCTCTTCGTGAAGCCGATTGTACAGCCATTTGTCAAGCTATTGAAGCATTTTTGTTTAGAAAAATATGGCAAAAATCTGTCTAATTTTTTTCTAAAGATAAAAAAATCACAATTTTTGCCTTTTTTTTGCAAATTTTTCTTGGCAGCAAGATAAAGCCTTGTACAATGTCTTTCCCACCAACTATGGTCGGGTCTTATTAGTTAACAGGAGTTTGCGTAAATGATTGGACTCGTGCTTGTAACGCACGGTGAGCTGGCTGTCGAATTTTTACATGCTGTGGAACATGTTGTTGGAGTACAAGAAAAGTTCGCAACAATATGCGTTTATCCCGATGACGATATAGATCAGCGCCGAGGTGATATTATAGCCGCAGTAACCGATACAGATACGGATCATGGCGTCATCATATTAACAGATGTGTTCGGTGGAACACCATCAAATATAGCTATCCCTGCTATTGAAAAAGGACGCGTTGAAATGATTGCGGGTGTTAATTTGCCCATGCTTATTAAACTGATTTCTATTCGCAAATGTCCTGATATTTCATTATCAGACGCGTTAAGAATAGCACAAGAAGCAGGGCGTAAATACATTAATGTACCAAGTATAATTTTATAGCGGATAATAAAATACCAATGTTTTCCAAAGATACCCTCCCATGTATAAGTCGTCATTTCAATATCTGTAATAAACGTGGGTTGCATGCACGTGCTTCTGCAAAATTTGTACAAACTGTTGACAATTTTAATGTTACTGTTGAAGTTGAAAAGGACGGAAAAATTGTTGGCGGATCATCAATTATGGGACTTATGATGCTAGCGGCTTCATCCGGTTGCAACCTCACCATTCGTGTTTCAGGACCAGAAGCAACAGATGCTCTTAATGCTCTTGAAAAGCTCATCAATAACAACTTTGGAGAGGAAAACTAGTGCTTTTTCATCATAAACAAGGATGATGATTCTTAGAAAATAGGAACTTTCCATCATTATTTTGAATTTTAATTTCTCTTCCCGCTTTTATACCAATATTCATATCCATTATAGATTGGCATAATTATCATAAATGTAAAAGCTTATAGTAATTTTGTTATGCTCGTTTTTTTCTTCCTTTCCTAACATTATTTGACCAATTTGAATAGTTTTGCGTATTATGGCTATTCCCCGACTTAATCATATAATTAAATTTTTACAGAAAAGAGAACTCTTCACCTTGTATTAAAGTATGCTTTATTTTAGACTAAAGATAAACGTCAAAATAATTTCGCACATCAAAAATCTATCAACTTTTCTTATTTTCTGCTAACTTTGTAGCCTTTATAATACACAAGTAATCTTCCATTGCACATCATTGTGATACAGATCCTGAAAACGCAATTCTTATCAATGTCATAACCATTTTCTTAAAACGAATAAGCTTTGTACGCTCATAATTATAGTAAGCATTTTTTAGACATTCTTTTTCTATACTATTGCCTTGTTTTCTGTGATACGTGCCCCGCCCTTATTATCTATATTGCGCTTGAGATAGCATCTTTCATTATAAGGAGATAATATCATGGGTCGTCTATTTAGTGCTCTTCAGATTCCTCAACAAACAACAAAAGCCCTCGTATCATTGCAAAATGGCTTACCAAAAGCGCAATGGATCAACCCGCAAAATTTTCATGTCACCTTATCTTTTTTTGGCAAAGTTGAAAGCTCCTTAGCAGATGAAATTATGCATACCTTTAACACTATAGAACTTCCTTCTTTTACGCTACAGATAAAAGGTTTTGAAGTTTTTGGTTCAGAAAATGCTCCTCATTCTCTTGTGGTTCGCATTGAACCTTGTGAAAAGCTTATTCTTTTACATGAAAAGACGCAATATATCCGGAATAAATTAGAGTTAAAGCCTGATAAAAGACTATTTATTCCGCATATCACTCTTGCACGAATATTTGATATTAATCTTAAAGATCTTTCTTATTATCTATCTTTTCAAGATGATTTTTTTGTTCCTCCTTTTGAGGTTGATCATTTTGTTTTATTGTTATCGGCCTCTCCCTTAAATAAGGCTCCCTATATTGTAAAAGGAAGTTGGGCGCTTCAAAGATAAAAGGGTGTTTATAACACCCTTTAAAAACCCTTTAAGAAAAGACTTCATATATGTGTGATTGCAGGGAATACTGCATTTTATGTTAGAGATTTATTATTGATGTGTTTTAAGCCGAATCAGCTTCAACAGAAGCTTCTTTTGCTCCTCCTTTAGCTACACCCACTATAGCTGGACGCAGCACCCTTTCCCCGATAATATAACCTGCCTGAACCACTTGTTGAACAGTATTATCTGGAACATCAGCATTGGGAATTTCAAACATCGCTTGATGAAAGTGAGGATCAAATTTTTGCCCCTCTGGATGAATTTTTTGCACCCCATGACGTTCTAATGCTGCCATCATGGCACGTTCAGTCATTTCAACGCCTTCTGCCAATGATTTCAAACCAGCATCACTCTCCCGTGCACCTTCTGGAATAGCTTCCAAAGCACGATTGAGATTGTCAGAAACCGATAACATATCCCGTGCAAAATTAGCAATGGAATAAGCCTTTGCATCCGCCACATCTCGCATAGTACGGCGTCGAAGATTTTCCATATCTGCAACAAGACGTAAAAGTTGATCTTTCAATTCTTTATTTTCATCCTGCAAAGACGCTAAAAGATCACTAATCTCATTGCTTTCTGTTTCAACGACTTCGTGTTCCTCTGTTTTATGTGTTTTTAAAAATTCATCGGCTGCCTGTTTAAGTGTATTACGATCAGCTGGATTTTTTAAATCACAATTTTCAAATGAAGCGTCAGTAAATTTGTTTTTTTCATCAGACATAAAAATTTTATTCCTTCATAAGATTCGTTATTCTCGATATCGAAATTCTACAGACAAAAATCAAGGGGTATCGATGTATATAATACAATGAGCTTTTATAGTACAAATACTTACTTGCATCGTTTTAACGCAATAACTGTGACACAAGTTGAGCTGTATAATCAACCATGGGCACGATCCTTGCATAATTAAGCCGTGTAGGACCAATAACACCTAAAGCACCAATGACTCTTTGTTGTGAATCACGATAAGGTGCTACAACTAAAGAAGAACCAGAAAGTGAAAATAACTTATTTTCTGAACCAATAAAAATTCTAACCCCAGAACCTTCATCCGTTAAATCGAGAAGCTGTGCCATACTCTCACGCGTTTCAAGATCATCAAACAAATGGCGTAATCGTTCTAAATCTTCTTCTGCTTTCACATCTTCAAGTAAATTGCTACGCCCGCGAACAATGAGGTGTATTTTATGATCAGCACCTTCTCCTCCCCAAAGAGCTAATCCCGTTTCAACAAGATGATGCGATAAATCATCAAGTGCAGCCCGTGTTTCTGCGCATAAGCGGGCAATTTCACCTTTAGCTTCACTCAATGTACGCCCTTGGATATGGGCATTGAGAAAATTCATTGCTTCCGTCAATTGTGCATGAGTAACCCCTTCTGGTAAATGAACAATACGATTTTCAACTTCACCTTGTTGAGTCACCAAAACGGCAAGAGCGTGCTCCCTATCAAGGCGCACAAATTCAATATGTTTCAATGTTCCTTCTTGTTTTGTTGCTAAAACAAGCCCTGCCCCACGTGAAAGATCTGAAAGAACTCGGCTTGCTTGAACAAGAAAATGTTCAACCGATTGTGCATGACCAGCCTCTTTGACTTGCATTTCAATATTTTCTCGCTCTTCGTTTGGCAAATCACCCGCTTCCATAAATGCATCAACAAAAAAGCGTAAACCTGATTGTGTTGGCATTCGACCCGCAGAAACATGTGGTGCATAAATCAAACCGAGATGTTCAAGATCACTCATCACATTGCGAATCGTCGCAGGCGATAATGTCTGTTGTAAAAGCCGCGAAAGATTACGTGATCCTACAGGTTCACCATCATTAAGATAAGCTTCAACAATATGGCGAAAAATATCACGCGAACGTTCATCAAGATATTTTAGTTCATTATCAATAGTTTTGTGCTTCATCACAATTGTTTCACTACTTTTAAAATCCTCATCTCTTATATAAGTTTTGCCAAGGTTTGGTCAAATAGTCTAAAGTAGTATAAAAACATATTATCCTATTGAGCTGTAAAATGCTACCTTTCAGAGTGATGCTTGATAAATTACGCGGGAAATATTTTTTGTTAGAGTGTGTGAGAAATATTTAAGATTAAGAGTTGATCTGTAAAGTGGTCTGCTGTAGGGACTTGTCAAGAGAATCTAGATTGATTAAAAACCGCTGTAAATAGAAAATTTTACCCTTTAGAGCAAGCAGAAAATTGGAAATTTACCATAAAATGCTATCATAAAAAAGACATGTCTTTCTTATCTTTGCAAGATTATCTTCGTGCAAGATAAAAATTTTTATTGGAATAAAATATCATAAAACGTGTAAAATAATCATATCATGTAAAATCAAGCAGAATGTGTGTGTATGAGCATTTAAACCGGTTTTTAGCACAAAAATAATTCCCCTTTCATTTTTGGAGAAATCTATATGAGAAGCATAGCAGATAAAAAACTTGTCATTGCTACACATAACACCGGAAAATTGCATGAAATCACTACTTTAATTACGCCTTTCGGTTTAATAATACAATCGGCAAAAGAACTGGGCTTGCCAGAACCAAAAGAAACGGGAAAAACATTTGAAGAAAATGCTTATATTAAAGCTTTTTCAGCAGCAAAAAAAACAGGACTTCCTGCACTCTCTGATGATTCAGGCTTAGAGGTAGATGCATTGGAGGGTGCGCCAGGCGTTTATACCGCTGATTGGGCAATTCAAGCCGATGGTACACGTAATTTTCCAAAAGCTATGAAAAAAATAGAAAATGAACTCCAAAAAGTCGGAGCACGAGAAAAAAGTCAACGGAAATGCCGTTTTATATCCATCATTTGCATTGCATGGCCTGATGCTCATGCAGATTACTTCCGCGGATGCGTTGAAGGAACGTTCATTTGGCCTCCACGGGGAGACAAAGGCTTTGGTTTTGATCCTATTTTTTTACCCGATGGATATGAAAATACCTTTGGAGAAATGTCAACAGAGCAAAAACACAACTGGAAACGTAATGATCTTCCCCCTCTTTCGCATCGCGCACGTGCTTTCAAACTTTTGGCAGAAAACCTTTTAGCATTCTCATGAATGAACCTTTCGGCATTTACATTCATTGGCCCTTTTGTGCAGCTAAATGTCCTTATTGTGACTTTAATTCGCATGTTCGCATCCATGGTGTTGATCAACCACGTTTTGTCACCGCCTTTAAGCGCGAAATAGAAACGCAATACCACAAAATAGGCCCACGCCATATTACAAGTATTTTTATTGGTGGAGGAACCCCTTCTCTTATGGAGCCACAGACTGTCGATGCCCTATTGCAAGCACTTGCAAAAAAATGGGTAGTCGATGATAAAGTTGAAATTACATTAGAAGCCAATCCATCCAGTGTGGAAGCAGAGCGCTTTCGTGGATACCGTGCGGCAGGTGTTAATCGCTTATCTCTAGGAATACAAGCGCTCAATGATAAAGCATTGCGCAAACTTGGCCGACTCCATAATGTGGAACAAGCTCTTTGCGCCATTACTTTAGCACGGAAAATTTTTCCACGTTTATCCTTTGATCTCATTTATGCCCGTCCCGAACAAACCCTTGAACAATGGAAATCTGAACTTGTACAAGCAATTGATTTAGCAGCGGACCATCTTTCTCTTTATCAATTGACAATCGAAGAAGGAACTGCCTTTAAACGGCTTCATGATGCAGGAAGACTTATCCTTCCCCCATCAGAGCTAGCAGCAGATCTGTATCATCTTACTCAAGAAATAACGGCACTAAATGGACTTCCTGCCTATGAAATCTCAAACCATGCAATGCCCGGTGCCGAATCAGCACACAATCTTCTTTATTGGCGTTATCACCAATATGCAGGCTTTGGTCCAGGAGCACATGGACGTTTCATTGAGCACACACCGAATCATTCCTCTTTCTGTTCAAAAACATTGTCATCACACCTTGAAAACCGCGAACGTTATGTCACAATAAATGAAAAGCATCCCGAACAGTGGCTTAATTTGGTAGAAACAACAGGACATGGCTGTATTGAAACGGAACATTTAACCACTGAACAACAGGCAAATGAAATGCTCCTTATGGGATTACGCCTTTGCGAAGGCTTAGAACTTATACGCTATGAAACCTTAAGCCCTAAACGCATTCCAATGGAAAAACTGATCGATTTACAACACCAAGAATTGATAGAAATGGTGGATAACCAACGCTTAAAAGCAACAACCAAAGGACGTATTGTTCTTGATCACATCATCAGCCAACTCGCAAACTAAAGTTTTTATAACAACATACTTATTTTAATCATAATTATCATTTTTCACAGCAAAGGTGAGATTAGAATATCATGAGATTCTCTCATTTCAAAACTATTTATAGCAAGTTAGTTACCGCCATTTGCTTACACCTTAAAAAGGGAGAAGCATGTGGATAAAAACTATAAAAAAGGAGTAAAAAGGCCTCTGATGAACACTCTTAAATGCTAAAAGCTATTGCAATATTTTGAGCTAGAAAGTGTATGGTGGTCTAACTTTCTTTTTCATTAAACGCAAAGATGGTGAGGCACTGTAGACTTTATACGCTTCACGGAAAATTTTATACTACACTATTCATAAGCACCGTAGTGGCATAAATGTGATAAACATTGAGAAAATTTCTTTAAAACAATTACGTGAATGCATAATACGATAATGTATTGTTCTTTATGAAATCGTGGCACCATTTAAAGAACCAGAGAAATAAGCATGAAACCATGTATCAATCTCTAATTATTTAAAAAGATATTACTCTAGTTACTTTTGAAAACCGTAAAACCGAATAAAAAAAGGAGAGTAAAAAAGCACGCTGATTTTCACCTTTATACCTTTTATATTTTCCCTCAATGAGGTTGTATGTCTGTTTCAGAGATTATAAAAAATAGATATACACAATACTTTTATCCTATTCTGGCATATAAAAGCTGTTGTCGCAAAAAATACTGAACCAATATTTATTTGAGATACGCGGCTGTATGATTGGTGTTGATTTATAGATAACAGCAACATCATGAGCTTTATTACACAAATAATGCACTCAAATGGCAAATATACCAAATATGAATCGAGATTGCTTTGTTAGCGAGCGAAATGACATTAATCCCATATAATTTCACTTGTATGCGTACATGCTTATGAGTATCTATACGCGTCCTTTAAGGTTATTTTATTAAAAAATTGAGAATAATACTAGGACAATCCTTGGCTAAAGAAGTCAACGTGATGCTACAAAAGAATTTCTGTGTACCTTTATCATAACCAATATTAAAGCTGATTAAATAAGCTCACCTTCTATCTCGTAATGATATTGCAACGGAAGTTCTTGGGGACAAAAAAAGCAGAGCAAAATATATGAAATAAAATAAACTTAAAGCGCTTTTCCTATAGTCTTTATTCTAAGAGAGTCTAATTGAAATAAGAGGTACCTTTTGTGAGAGCTCAGAAACCATATTAAAACATGAGCTGTGAATGAGCGCATTTATGTTGTACGAACTTTTTACAATAGCAGCATGTTTTTGTGTGTCTTCATGACTTCAACCTGTCACTACACAATGATGATATAATATTCATTGTTTTCCATATATGATTGCACTGCCTTTCTACACCTTAAAGAACGAATATTTTCAATCCAATACGGTCTAAATAGTTCTGCTTCTTCAAGCAGTCCTCTTTTGGCTTTCCAATTATGTAATTCACTTAACTAAAGATTCTACAGACAAGAATCCCAACTTAAGAATATTCATCACTTACTCTAAAACCACTTAATATATTAAGTTTTACGGAACTCGTATCACCATACCTTAAATGGTAATATCTTATGGCACAACAAGATAAAAGTATTTTTGAACCAGCAATCTTTTCTTTATGAAAAAAAATCAATAATAAAACGCTCATAAATAGTAGTAAGAGTTTCCACTGCATCAAGGGCCACACACTCATCTACCATATGCATCGTTTGCCCTGGTAAGCCGAATTCAACCACTGGGCAATAATCCTTAATAAATCGCGCATCCGAACTACCACCTGAAGTGGAACATTCTGGTATATTCCCTGTTACACTTTTAATAGCATTGGATAAAGTTTGAATAAGTTTATCATTTTTGGTTAAAAAAACATCCCCTAAACTTGGAATCCATTCAAGCTGATAAGAGGGATATTGGTCACCATTGTTTTTTGATTGCACCAAAGCAAGACGCTTTTCAATTTCCTCCACCAGTGTTTCTTTTGTCCAAAGATCATTGTAGCGTATATTAAAACGAACTGTTGTCTGCGCTGGGATAATATTGACTGTTAAATTACCGGTATCGATGCTTGTTAGCTCTAGATTACTAGGTTGAAAATTCTCTGTCCCTTTATCTAAAGCAGTTTGTGTCAATGCTTGAATAAGCTTACTTGCCAAAGGCAAGGGATTAGCAGCCCGCTCTGGAAAAGCAACATGACCTTGGCGACCCTTCACGGTAATAATACCAGAAATCGATCCGCGGCGACCAATTTTGATAATATCACCAACAGTCTTTACGCTTGTTGGTTCCCCCACAAGAGCCGCTGTCCATTTTTCACCTTTTTTTTCTGCCCATTTGAGAAGTTTTACCGTACCATTAACAGCAGTCCCCTCTTCATCACCAGTAATTAAAAGGCTTACCCTTCCTTTAATGGGTCGTTTCTCAAGAACTCGCGCTAGAGCCGCAATAAAACAAGCGATTCCACCCTTCATATCAACAGCACCCCGCCCATATAATTTTCCTTGATCTATGACAGCTTCAAAAGGTGGATAAGTCCAATCTTCCAATGCACCTGGCGGTACGACATCCGTATGACCCGCAAACATAAGATGGGGTCCTTCACTTCCTATTTTTGCATAAAGATTTTCAACATTGTCTGTATTTTTATCCGTAAAAATAGGGCGCTCGACATGAAATCCCATTTTTTTCAAAAATTGTTCCAAAGTTGATAACGCCCCTGCTTCATGAGGTGTAACAGAAGGACAACGAATAAGTGCCTGTAATAGCTGAAGTGGATCTGTAAGAACAGACATAAAAAACCTTCCCATTTTTTTATAAGTCATCGGAACTTAGGATTATTACGCTGAATTACAAAAAAGATAAAGTAAAAACATTGAAGACACTCAGCAAACCAAGCAGGGGAGAACAATCGTGCTGAGAGCTTCAATGGCTTCCTCATTATGCATGAGCAAGCACACACACAACAAAACACTCAAGAAAAAGTTCCGTTAAATATTGCCTTCATTTGAAAGTTTTTGACGCCTCTAAATTATATGAATCAAAATTAATTGCTTGCAATCTATGAGCATTTTCCTTCAACCAAGCACGATACGTTTTACTATCAGGACATAGTTCTTCACAAAGAGCCCAAAATCTTGGACCGTGATTCATTTCAACAAGATGAGAAACCTCATGAGCAACAACATATTCCACAACTTCTTTTGGTGCCATAATAAGGCGCCAAGAAAAAGAAAGACGCTTATCGATTGAACAAGAGCCCCAACGACTTCTCGTATCTTTATAACAAATGGATTTGACTTTACGCTCTACCTGATGAGCATAATGTGCCACCAAAGGCGTTATAATAAGCGCCGCTTGTTTTTTTAAAACGTCAGCAATGCGTCTTGGAAGATATTCTAATTGACCATAAACAATAATTTCAGGCCCTTGCTCCGCATCTGCTGTAATGATTTCTGTTACTCCACGTCCCTCTCTATGTTTTATGGTATGAGAAACACCCAATAAGGGAATTGTCGCCCCCTCTTTGAGATAAGCATTTTTATGAGAGATTTGTACATGAGCAAGACGTGCCTCAATCCAAGATCGATGCTTTTCAATAAAATTTTCAACCGCATAGAGATTTATTGCTGGTGGTGTTGTTACACAAATCTCCTGACTTCTGGCATCAATACGTAAGGTAAGACGGCGCGCATACTTATTTTCCCGCACCCGTACAGGTACAGAGCGCTCAGAAAAAATAAAATGCTGTTTAGAAATGCTCATATTTTTATCTTCATCATTAATAAATAAATGCACCCCTTATTTTGCATTAATCTGATTAATCAAAGATCCCAATACTGTTTCAAGGCAATCTAAATCTTGTGGACGAGAAAAGCGATGATCTGCATCACGAACAAGCGTTAATGTTACATCATGGAGAGGTAAATGATCAAGTAAAGTCAATGTATGCTGATAGGGAATATCTTCATCTTCCATCCCTTGTAGAATATGGACTGGACACCCAATATCAATGCATCCTTTCATAACACAATTTTCACGTCCATCTTCAATCAATGTTTTTGTAAAGGGCATTGGCTCTGTATCATCAACAGCAGGTCGTTCAATATAGCCTTTCTCCTCCAAAATCTTCCATTCTTCTGGGCCTAATTTTGGTTCCACCAATGTTTGTGTAAAATCAGGTGCTGGAGCAATCAATACCATGCCAGCAAGCTTCTTATTTTTCTGTGCTAGCATCATAGCAAGCCTTAGCGCAATCCACCCACCCATAGAGGAACCAATCAAAATTTGTGGACCCTCACAATAGGTTTCAAAAGTCGCTAAACTTTCCTTAACCCAACGCGAAATTGTTCCTTGAAAAAAATCACCTTCAGATTCTCCATGTCCAGAATAATCAAAACGTAAACAAGACAAATCATTCTTCTGAGCAAACTGATCAACTAACGTTGCCTTACTTCCTAACATATCGGATTGATAGCCAGGAAGCCAAACCAAACCTGGAGATTGGCGCCCCTTGCGATAGCGTACTGCAAGTGCGGTGTTCTCAAATGAAAAAAACTGACAAGGAATATTTTGATCCATGATTCTTTATCCTCCATAAAATAATTTCTTTAAATTAAGAGAAAAACTTTTATAATCTAAATCATTCCAAAAAGTAATAAATCAAATAATGAAAATAACACGAATTATAGTTGTTTTTAGGTACATAATTGTATATTAAATTAACTGTAGTTGAATCAAAATTTAAGGAGCATAAACCATTCGTAAACCGTTTAAAATGACACCTACCCAAAAAGACGGACCACGTTCAAATCAGGATATTCGGGTACCTCATGTTCAGCTTATCAATGATGAGGGACAACATCAGGGAGTTGTTTCGATACAAGAAGCTCTTGCTATGGCTGCAGATGCGGGACTTGATTTGGTTGAAATTGTACCAAATGCGGAGCCACCTGTATGTAAAATCATCGATTTGGGAAAATTAAAATATCAAACCCAAAAAAAAGCTGCTGAAACACGTAAGAAGCAAAAAGTCATCGAAATCAAAGAGATTAAGATGCGCCCAAATGTTGATGTCCATGATTATGGAGTCAAACTCAAGGCTGTTCATCGCTTTATTGATCATGGTGATAAAGTAAAGATTACTTTGCGTTTTCGTGGTCGTGAGATGGCTCACCAAGATCTTGGATTAAAGCTTCTTCAGCGTGTGAAAGAAGATACAAGTGAAATTGCCAAAATCGAATTGGAGCCAAAGCTTGAAGGCCGGCAAATGATGATGGTGATAGCACCTAAATAGTTTTGCATTGGAATAATATTCGCATGCAATTCATCAAAATGATGTGTATAGTATTATTTAGAAGCACCACATAGAGTTTTTGTGGTGCTTTTAAGGTTTTATAAATGTGTATAAATCCTTTTAAGAGTTTAATAATGCTTGATCGATTTATAAGAAGAATTCATTATTTTGCATATTAAATGAGAAAACTCAAACATCGTAAGGTCTTCTTATTTCAAGCTCTCTGTATCATGCAATGCGGCAAAATTGTTTGCTTACACATCACAAATGGAGATGATACATAAAAATTATCAAAAAAGCAGAAATGTTTTTTGTGAACTATTTCAAGTGCCAAAGACTATCACAATATGGAAATTGGTAAATACAATAATGAAACTCGCCGGTACCTTTTATTGAAAACTAAAAATAATGATGAACAACGAATTTTCGTTATACCTTTCACAGAAACTTTGCACTACATTCTTCACTCTCACCGTCGTGAAATTGATGTGATGAACCTTGAAAGAAAAAGCTATTTTTGTAAAAAAGATTAAGGGGCTTCTTAATTAAGAGTGTTTCAATCTTGCATAAAATAATGAGAGAATATAGAAGCTCTTCATGGCTAAAAAACAAATTTCCTCTTTTGACAAACATCTTATTATCCGCCTTTTGCGAGAAAATTTTCGTAAACATATGCGTTGGTATAGTGCGGCTATCTTCTCAATGATCATCATTTCTTGTACCACAGCAACCAGTGCATGGATTATGCGGGATGTTGTTAATCAGATTATTGATGCACAAAATTTTCCTATGATTGTTTTGATTTCTAGCTTCATTGCTTTTATCTTTATTCTCAAAGGAGTTGCAACTTTTTTTCAAACTTACTTTCTAAACAAAGCAGGCAATAGTATCATTGCTGAACAACAGCGTAAAATTTTTGCACGACTTATGGAACAAGGAGTCTCTTTTTATCATAATAACACTTCATCTGATCTTCTTGTTCGTGTAACTCATAATGCGACAGCCGTACGTAATATAATTGATACTATTATCACAACTTTTGTACGTGATTTGCTTTCCGTTAGTGGTCTGTTGCTTGTCATGTTCATTCAAAACTTTGTGTTAATCTCCATTACTTTAATCGTAGGACCACTAGCTTTTTTAGGCGTTCGAATGGCTTTAAAACGCGTTCGCAGCTTGATGGAAAAAGAGCTCCTTTCACTTGGTGAAATTATCAAAATCGTACAGGAAACGGCTGTTGGTATTCGAATCATCAAGGCCTTTTCACTAGAAGAAGTCATGAAAAAACGGATGGACAAAGCCATTTGTGATGTTGAAAAACAAACAAACAGTATTGCAACACTCGAAGCTATTACCAATCCAATTATGGAAACACTCACGGGTGTTGCCATTGCAGGTATTATTTGTTTTTCCGGTTATCTTGCAACCCAACGCGCAGGTGTTCAAGGTGAATTTATGTCCTTTATTGTTGCTTTACTTTTAGCTTATGAACCCGCAAAAAGACTAGCAAATGTACGTGTTAAAATTGAATCTGGCTTGGTCAATATCCGTACGATGTTTGAAATACTCGATTGTCCCCTTACAGTTGTAGAACATAAAGAAGCTAAAGATCTGAATAAAACGCAAGGAACTATTCGTTTCGAACATGTTTCTTTTGCATACACTAATAACAAAATGATATTGAAAGACATCAACCTAGAAATAGAAGCCGGAAAAATGACAGCATTGGTGGGACCATCCGGTTCGGGAAAATCAACCCTTATCAACCTTATTATGCGCCTCTATGACCCCACAAAAGGACGCATATTGATTAATGATCAAGACATTCGCTACACAACATTTCGCTCTCTGAGAAACCTGATGGCCTATGTAGGACAGGATACTTTTCTCTTTCAAGGAACTGTTAAATATAATATCGGACTTGGAAAAGAAGGAGCTAGTGATGACGAAATTATCGAAGCAGCAAAAGCAGCAAATGCTCATGACTTTATTATGAGTTTGCCAAATGGTTATGATACACAGATAGGTGATAATGGCTGTAATCTTTCAGGGGGGCAAAAACAACGACTCGCTATCGCTAGAGCAATGATTCACGATAGTGAAATTCTGATTCTTGATGAAGCAACGAGTGCGCTCGATTCACACACCGAAGCACAAATTAATGAAGCTATTCATCACCTTACTAAAGGACGCACAACGATCATTATTGCTCATCGCCTTTCAACGATTGCTCGTGCTCATAAAATTGTGGTCATACAAAATGGACAACTAATTGAACAAGGTACTCAAAAAGAATTGCTAGCAAAAGAACATGGGTTTTATAAAAAACTTCATAATATCCAGTTCAAAAAACATACCTCCTAATTTCTAGATCCTTAAATAAAATTTGAAATAAAAAATGGATAGAAGGTAATGCTCCATTTATAAAAAAGACTTGTTACCAAGAAAAAGCATTACTTTAATCAAAGTTTGCGAAGAATTTATGGTTTATTGAAAATAAACTTCTTGGATTTAAATGAAAACTTTACTCGCTATTTTGTTGAATGCAATTGACTTTAACCATGAAATTTCAAAAACCCCTTCCCTTCCTCAAATAAGTGTTGAAACATTCATAAGTGTTGTGAATCCTGAAAGAGAGAGCATCAAGGTTTGAAAAAATTATCGCGGATGATAATGAATCTGGATCAATACAACCTTTATCCGTGTTTATCCCTGCACTGATAATTCTTTTCTCCACACAACTTTTAAAGGACAAAGACTCTACCCAATCTGATCTGTAAACAATCTAGATTTTTATTGAGCTCATTCCACTTGATAACAACTTATGTGATTCACTTATACAAGGCTTACCCTAAATATTCACCACGTGCTTTCAGAATACTGTGTCAAAAAGGCTTACATACCTTATATCACCACACCTCAAATGTCGGTCTTTTATGGTACAACAGAATAAGCTAACAATTATAAATTGTGTTGCAAATTATAGATACACTCCGTTTAAAAGAAAAACATTGAAAAAATAAGAGAGGTTTTATTATAAAACTTTTTTACTGTTGTAGCTTGCTTTAAAGCAAGCTTTGCTGTTTTTTCTACATTTAGAAACTAAAATGATATTCCTCCAATACTTTAACTGCTTGAAGAGTTTATAAATGCACAACGTTAGTGCTTATATAAGGCTATAATTTCAATATGCAAAAAAACAGATGAAAAGCAAAATGACATTCCTCTTTCTTTTAACCGCTAAAATAGAAAAATACGACATATAACTCTGATAAATATTTTTACAAAAATATCTTTTAATATACATTTTAATACTTTGATTTATAATCATAATTTGTTATTTTACATCTTAAACAAAAGATAAGATGTAATTTGCTTATTGCAAATTTTCTTTATATTTATGATGAATCAATCAAAAGCGCTTGTTGTACGTCATAAGAGATATTGGTATATGCATAAAAACTCTTAAGATAAGCAATAAAAATACCTCTACACTTTCAAGTGAAAAGATTGTCAGCAACATGAGAAGCTGAAAAATAGAATGATAATGCCGGCTTATAGCTTTAGTAAATACTTATACCTTTATTAATAACGGTAGTGTGGATTTTATACCATTCATAAGAGGTACTTTATACCATTTCACAAGCAATCTTATGAAATAGACTCAAGCGCACACTGAGAAATGTTGCTTTAAAACAAGTACATAAACTTGCAATACAATAATGTTATATTTTGGAGTATTCTGTTCGCGGAGCTATTCGTTATAAGAAAAGTGATCTCATTCAAGACACAATAAACAAAAATCTAAAATAATAGGTAATTTTTATTATTAAAAAATATTACTTTAAATGCGTTTGACAATAAAATCGATATCTTATGAATTCTCCGCTTAACGCTTTTGTTTATCACGTTCTTTAATGGAATCATGTCCTTCACATAAAAACAGAATGCCATTGTGTTGCAAATTCACGTGCTTGTTTTAAAGAAACCTCTCTCAAAGTCTTCCCCAAGCCCATTTCGCGATAACGTCCGTGAATTGTATAATGATAAATCCATTAAGCTGCCCTATCTTTACGCTTATGGAGTAACAAGCCGGCACCATTCACACTATTCTGCCAGTCCCTAATGTTGCGACAGCTCTTAGTTCTCGAGATGATTCATAAGAGGCATTTTTAGTCATTTCTTAATAGTTTTATCCACACAGGATTCTCCGCTTGTAGCATGCAAGCCGAATGGTTTTGATTGATTCAATACGAAAGAGATTAGTAATGAGAGAATCATATAATATTCAAAGTTCTAATTCAAGTTGAATAACAATAAATTATCTTTATAAATCAATATATTGCACACACTCCATTCTTTAGGCAACAGCACGATATGGGCTTGAAAACAAGGTAAGGTATTTCTCTAAAATAAATATATAGCAGCAAAATAACATACTATCTTTCGTGAAGATTTTTTCCCTTTAGAGAATAGCATAAACAAAAAATCGAATATTTCAGATATATCTCTTCACGCCTCAACAAAAAGCTTCTTCTTTTATAGGATTTCTAGTCTATCTCTTCTTCCTCAGATTTAGAAATGAGAGACAAAAAACGAAGAAATTGTTTTTTTAAATTCAATCTTTAATAATCTCTTTCATAAAAGAGACCTATACTAGAATTTTGTTCATTTCCTATGGCACCTTTAGCTTTGAGATGACGCGAAATATCTAAATTAATTGTCCCTTTCGTCGTTCCATCAGACCCTGCTTCAAAGCCCAAATAAATATTATTGTGTATGTAGCGTCCAATACGTAAGCCTGTATTCCCCTTCTCATTAACGATAACATCAAGATCATCAAGTCCAATTTTAGTTCGTAAAGTATTCAACAAAGATGTATTAGAACTACCTGCAAGATCAGCCGCTGCTGCTGCAAGTTGAGCAATCTGAAATGGTGATAATTCATTAAGAGAGCGATTAAAAATCAAACGCGCCAAAATCTCATCCTGAGGCAAATTTGGTTGTGATGAAAAATTAATATCAAGATTATCAACCGTCCCACTTACAGTTACAGTGACGCGAATATCACCACTGTTATTGTTGGTTACAAAATAAACCGTAGGATTAAGATTACCACTAAAACTCGCTTGTCCTTGATCAAAATTAAGACGTTGCGACAGGATATCAAAACGTCCACGAATCATTCTAAATTCACCAACTGGATGCACATCATTCAATGGACCTGCTAGATTAATGCGTCCTCCCAGTTCAGCATCTAAGCCTTTTCCGCGTACAAAAAATTGATTGCGTGCTGTAATACGCATATTTGATAGCACGACAGATGAAGATTCTTGTGTAACTATACGGCTTTTGCTTTTGTTCGTGTTCTTAACATCAGCACGTTCAAGTGTTGTTTGAATCGATTTAGTTAAATTCTTATTTCTAACATCAAGAAACTTGGCACTTTTAAAATGATCAGGAACAAAAACTTCAGCTTTTTCAACGATGATATCACCACCAAGAACAAGACTATTTAAAAAATGACCTGTCATTGTCATCTCACCTGATAATGTTGCCAGAATCATAGAACCATCATTATAATTGGCATTATCAAGATGAAATATCAAATCTGTCTCTAGACCATTAGAGATACGACCTGAAGCAGAAATTCCTCCCCCCTCAAACGAAGAAGCTGAAGCTTTTTCTATAAGGATATGATCACCTTTCAATTTGCCTTCAATCGTTATATTATTCAATCCTACATTTGTTTGTGAATCAAAAAAGCTACCGTCGCCTATAGAAATATTTCCTATCAATTGTGGCTTTGATAATGACCCATTAAGAGCTGTATCAATTCTTGCTGTACCCGTTATATGTGCACCACGCTTAGCTAATAAGAGATTAACAAAATCAAGAGGCATTATCCCTTTAACGTTTAATTTTGCCTCTGAACCATTAAGAGATACAGGCCCATGGATGGAAAGATCTAATCCTTTATCTCCAGTAGCTATCATATTTTCAATATGAAATGTCGATTTTTTATAAGAACCACGAGCATTTATATTGATTGACATCGGTCCTTTATGCGTCATAGCGGTTAAATTTTGACTAGAAAGCTCAAAATGAGCAGATGGATCCTTCATTGTTCCATCAATATCAACTTTACCTATTACTGTCCCATCAAGCGCTTGTCCTGCAATAAAACCATTCGCCAAACGTGCAGATAAATTTTGCAAATTAATATGAAGATCAAGCGCATTTTTCTCTAGAGATACACGCCCCTGAGCTTGTGCTTGTATTCCTTCTCCTGTTAAATTTGCATTCAAAGTAAGATTTTGATCTACAGTGTTTCCCGTAGCAGAAAAAGAAAAAGGCATAATTTTTTTATCTTGAAAAGCAACGGTTGTCAGTCCCTCACCTTTTATATCGTAAGTTATATCAGGTTTTTTTAAATGACCACGAATCATAACCTGCCCTGTTACACTCCCTGCTGCTCCAAGATCGGATTTCCACAAATTGACTAAAATAGCAGGAAGGGCATTCATTGTAAGTTGTAAATTCAGGGTATCTTGAATATTTCCTGCTAAGATGATGTTGCCCCCATTTATTGCAATTCCTAATTCATTGATTGTCATTCCATCTTTATCAAAAGAAATTATAGATGGCTTCGGCAATGTTGCATGAAAAGTGTGTTGTTTTAAGTCCACAGCTTCAATTTGCACTTCTCGTTTTATACTTTCTGGAAGTTCCTCAACCATTAAACGACCAGAAAGCCGTGCATTGAGAGTATCATGCAACATCGCTTGGACAGTAAAAACCGTTTGTCCATTATTCCTATCGGCGTGAGCATTTAAACGATTGACCATTACCAAAGGTGTTTGAATATGTTCTGCATTGATAACTCCTTCAAACTGAGTCATGCCAAAAGGGTCGAATATGTCAGCATCTATTGCCAATTTTTTTATTTTATTCTTGGAAAAATTCAAATGGTTAACATGCGCCTTCACATTGGTTTTTTGTCTGCCATTTTGTTCATCAAAAATAAAATCTCCTTTTACTTTTCCACTACCATCCTGCAAAAATAACGCTGAAAGTACGGAAATATCATCGGCATCAATATGCAGCGCTCCTTTCAAAAAACCGCCAAGTTGTTGAGAAAGATCACCCGTTATTTTTGCACTTCCCCCTCTAATATCGATATTTTCAAGTTTTCGAATTTTATGAGAATCTTTAAAAGAGGCCGATAAATGCAAAGGTTTCTTAGCAAAAATTCCTTCACCTTTTACCCCCCCCGTTAAAGCAGTAACTGGTGCTGTATTATCTACAAGTACATCTATGTTAAATGTTGTGTTTTGAAGTTTCTTCCCTACGATTAATGCTTCAGCAATATGGGCACGTGTATTTAGTTTTATATGGCTATTGCGCCCTCTCGCCGTACTTTCAATCGTAAGCGCACCGCTTATCTTTGGATCTAATTTGGACAAATCAGATATTTCAGCAGATAGATCCATTTTAGCGCTTTCATCTGAAAAATAACCATTAGCCTTTATGTTTGTATATTGATTTTTCAAATTAAAATGACGAAAAATGAAACCCTTCGTATTTCGAGTAGCACCACCTGAAAGAGTGATGTTTCCTTTGAATAAACGATCAAAAGACTGCACGCCTATTTTCATATCGTCAGCCATTCCTGATAATTGGAGATCAAAAATGCCACTCAATAAATTGATCGTTCCTTTGGCTTTAATATCTGCACTACCAGAAAGTGATTGTTTACTGAACACTTCCAAAGGAGTTAATGTTTGAGCTTTTAAACCGAGATCGCCTTTAAAAACAAAATTCTCCATTGTCCCTTTTAACCAAGAAGAAAAACTCTGAGCCGTAACACTCAGATCATGAATCAAAATTGGTTTGTTCGAAACAATATCCGTATCTAAATGCACATGAACCGCTTGGCTTAAATTTTCTACTAACGCTCCCTTAATCTTTTTAACCCCTTGAAGCGTCCCTTTAACCTGAACACCAACATGACGAGAAGCTGCATTATCAAGATTTTCGCTTACTCCTCCCATATCAAAAATTGCATCGCGAATATAAATATTTTTATTGCTTAAATGATTTACAACCAACCGCCCATTCCAAGATTGTTGACCTTCGCGACCATAGTCAATGTTCAAAGCAAGAGTATTCGCAGGTTTTGGCACTTCTGATATAGGTAAATGAACAGACTCCTTTTCGTTATCAAGAGCCATTTTGCCATCAACAAAAAGCCGTCGCAAGAATCCATCGGCGGTTATTTCAGCATTGGCTATAACATTCATTGCTTTGTTCTGAATAACCATCTGATCAAGGTGTGTCACACCTTCTTTTGTTCTTCTTGCCTTTGCTTTTAATGTTATATCAGATTCGAAGAGACTACGATATTGAACAGGTATTAAAGGGCTCAGTGTTCCCTCTAATTTCGTAGAAAAACTCTGTCCTTCTGGAACACTTGCAAGAATAACATTACCATCTAAAATAGAATGATGATCGGACTCTAAAGAAAGTTTGATAACCAAATCATCAAAAGTACCATCACCTTTCACGACGAGACTTAATGCTGGACGTTGTTCAATGTTAAAAATATTCGCCAAAATACCATTTTGTGGTTCGTTAGCAGAAATATCAATTTGAGCTGTACGATTACTATCAGATATCTTGGTGAGAACAGAAAAAGAACCCGGTGCATCTAAACGATGCGCCGCTATATCGACATCAAAATTACCACCAGCCAAGGTGAAATTGCCTTTTAAGGACATATCAGCAGAAAAACCAAAAAGATTCTGTTCAAATGTCACATGTTGAGCTGTAAGCGTATTGATAGAAAGAGCAAGCGGCAATTTTGGTAAAGAGAACTTACCCGTCTCAAGGGAAGAAACAAAAGAAGAATTGCCTTGCGGTTTGCGTAAAAATGTAACCTGTTCTGCCGAAAGCTGGTTAATATCCATCCGCCCTCTCAGCAACGCTAGACGATTCCAATCCATTTTAGCATTGGTAATTTTAAGCCAAACCCCTTTTTTATCACTGACAGTAATAGTATCAATTGATGTTTGAGAAGACAGTGTCCCTTGCATATTGTGTAAACGAACTTGACGATTAGGTGCTGAAAGCTTTCGTTCAATTAAAGAAACAAACCATGAGCGATCATCTGTTTTCATTTCGCTAGAGGGAAGAATGTCTCCTCTTTGCGCAAAAACAAAACCACCCATCCAAAAAAACAAAAATACAAAGAAGAAAGCTGATAAACGTACACCTTTTTTCATTAAAATGCTTGCCCTATACCTACATAAAAACCAATGCGAGGGTCACCCTTCTCTCTCTTTAAAGGAAAGGCTAAATCAACGCGTAAAGGACCAAGACCCGTCATATAACGACCTCCTATACCGGCTCCCCATTTAATTTTTTGAGAAAAATCAAAATTCGCCTTTTCCCCTACTAAACCTCCATCAAGAAAACTGACAAACCCTATTTTATCATTTAAAGAAACACGCAATTCTGCTGACCCCTCAATAAGCGCCCGTCCACCAACAACCCCATCATTTTCTGTTTTGATACCAATATTACGGTAAGCATAACCACGAACAGAGCCCCCACCACCAGCAAAAAAAAGCGTATTTGCGGGTACTTGTGCTGTATCATTCCCAAGAATTGTACCAAGCTTTGCCCGCGCAGCAACAACAAAACGATCCCCTTCATCCAACGCCCAATAAGAACGACCTTCTGCTGTTACTTTTGCAACAAAGTTGCTAAAACGCATCTCATAAAAAGGCTCAATGAAAACTTCACCATATAAACCTTTTGTTGCATTAAACTTATTATTACGACTATCGTAAATCAAACCGCTAGGGAAACCGATTGTTGTAAAATTACGGCTCCCAAAATAGATATCACGTGAATAACCATTTGAAACTTCTACAGCAGCCTGTCCCGATAGATTACCATTAAAAATATGCGTAATACCTAATTTTCCTTTGATGGCTTTTGTCGTATAATTTTCTAAAACATCTTGTTGTATTTTTAATTCTGACCTGAAATCTGTATCTGGCGTGAGTACACCGGGCTTTACAAATGTGCCACCGAAAAGATAATCAAAATTTTTAAAATTATATGATTGCTTTTTATTGCTACCAACACCACTTATTTTTGTTTCAATTTTAAGAGTCTCTGCATGACCAAAAAGATTGTTATGCATCCAATAAGTCTCAAAACCAGCACCGTCTAAAGTTGAATAGCTACCGCCTACACCAAAACGACGCGGTTTACGTTCTTGTACAACAAGTGCAAGCGGTAAACTACCATCTAGATTAATAGTATCAGCCTCACGTATATTGATAGCACGAAAAACACCAAGGCGCGCAAGACGTTCATTTGCCTTAGCTAACGCATCAGAATCGTATATCTGCCCTGGTTTCAATCCGGTCATCCACGCGATATAAGCTGAATCTACACGTGGTTTCTTACTTATATTACGCACACTTAAAGGACCATAATAAGCCTTTTGTCCAGGAGCAACAACAATCCGTCCTTCAACACGCAACGCAGCATGGTCAGCCACGACCTCACTCTTCATAATTTTAGCTTTAGCATAACCTTGTTGCCGCCATCCTTCTATCGCCCATTTTTCTGCTTTCAAAATGGTTTCAGATTTAGCAATAGCCCCAACTTTATAGCCCAATTCTTCAATTGTGGGCATTTTATGCGCTTTACGTTTTTCAAACGGAGCTACTTTATCAATATTTGCAATACTAAAAACATATTGTGGACCAGCATTAATTGTAATAACAATATTGGACCGTGCTGGAAGTTGAGTTACCGGACTTAAATCAGCGACTTCTAAGCCATTAATTTTAATACTAATAACACCACCATAGCGTCCATCAGCATAAAGAGCAGAAAGAATTGCTCGATAATCTGAACGCGCCTTGGCGAGCAAACCAGAAGAACTGGCGGATGCTTTCTCTTTATCAGCAACAAGAGAAGAAACAGATTTAACTATTTTTATACCTTCTAATGGTGCACCTGGCGGTGCAACAACATCAACTTTATAAAATTTCTCTGTACTTTTGGCATAATGTGAAGAAGAATTTGTTTTCTTTTGACCAAAAAGAGGGATGCCGAAAAAATCAAATGCAGCAAGTGGCTGTGGAAAAGAAAAAGCAAAACACAAGCCTATAAATACACAGCGCACAGTCCCTGATTTTAACAAAATTCTTGTCTGGTATACCATAAAATCAGATACCTTATAATACACTTTGCATCTACTACGCTTTAAATAATATAAAAATAAGAAAGGTAAATATAATTACTTTGCACATTTTACACGTTTTATCACATCAAATAACACTCTGCGATACATAACGTTATCCTCCCCTTATATTTTCATAAAATTCTGCACTGTTGTATAACACGAACAGCCTCATTCTTTTTTTCTTAACATATTTATTTAGCTTATTATAAATGTTTTATTGCGTCCCATACTATCATGGTTAAATTTGTACAAATGACTTTCCATGGGAATGCTAAAAAACTGCCCACGTATATAGTTCTCTCTATAAAAAAAGCTATAGAGATGCTTCTTGATTTTTATAAATAGATATGATTGTCTCTACCAAGTCTAAAGGGGGAAAATAAATAAATGATCGCACGTATTACAACTGTTGCTTTTCGCGGTCTAGAAGCAGTACCTGTCGATGTACAGGTTATGATTTCGTCTGGTAAAATAGGAATGGCTATTGTTGGATTAGCTGATAAGGCAGTTGCAGAAAGCCGTGAACGTGTACAAGCAGCCCTCCACGCTTGTGGACTTTCTATGCCTACTAAACGAATTACGATTAATCTTGCACCAGCTGATTTGCCTAAAGAGGGATCGCATTACGATTTGCCAATCGCTGTAGGCTTAATGCTTGCTATGGGAATCCTCCCTCCCGAAGTAGCTCAAGACTATATCATTTTAGGAGAATTATCACTGGATGGTTCACTTACCGCTGTTAATGGTGTTTTACCAGCTGCCATGACAGCTTTATCACTCGATAAAGGACTGATTTGTCCCTTCCAATGTGGACCTGAAGCAGCATGGGCAAATGCAGAAATAAATATTCTTGCCCCAGAGACTCTGCTCACTATAGTCAACCATTTCAAAGGAACCCAAATTCAAAAACGTCCACAACCGCGCCAATATACTATCGAAACTGGACTTCCAGATCTTTGCGAAATCAAAGGACAAAAAACAGCCAAACGTGCCTTAGAAGTTTGTGCTGCTGGACGCCATAACCTTTTGTTTGTAGGTCCCCCTGGTGCTGGAAAATCTATGCTAGCGCAACGCTTACCTTCCATTTTGCCACCTCTTGATAGCCGTGAGCTTTTAGATGTCTCTCTGATTGCTTCTATTACAGGAGAAACGGTTCATAATACCATTTCACTTCATTGCCCCTTTCGTTCCCCACATCATTCTGCTTCCATGGCCGCAATGATTGGTGGAGGGCTTAAAGGACGACCAGGAGAGATCTCCCTTGCTCATAATGGTGTGTTATTCCTTGATGAATTGCCTGAATTTTCTCCACAGGTTCTTGATTCTCTTCGTCAACCTTTAGAAAGTGGGGTGTCAGTTATCGCCCGCGCTAATCACCATATTAGCTATCCTGCTCGCTTCCAACTTATTGCCGCAATGAATCCTTGCCGTTGTGGTATGGCAGGCGAAAAAGACCATGTTTGCCCTAAAGGGATACGCTGTCAAATCGATTATCAGTCCCGTATTTCTGGTCCTCTGCTTGACCGAATTGATTTACGGATTGATGTCCCTGCTTTGACGGCTATAGACCTTATGCAACCAGAACAATCAGAAAAAAGCTGCGACGTTGCCAAACGCGTCGCACGGTGCCGTACCATTCAAGCTAAACGTTTTTCAACAATGGGGTTTGATCATATTCGTACCAATGGCGATTGCCCTGCCAAAATTATAGAACAGATTGCCATTCCTGATAAAAGTGCGACCATACTCTTACGAGATGTGAGTGAAAAAATGCACCTCTCTGCACGCGCTTATCATCGCATTCTCAAAGTTGCACGCACAATTGCTGATCTTGACGAATCAGATAATCTTTCACGCTATCATCTCGCAGAAGCTATTTCCTATCGACTAGGCGCAGAAAGGTTAACAGCCCTTAATTAAAAAACTACTCATCAATAAAAACTTATTGGAAAATAACGCAAATAAAGTTCTGTAAGTTTACCATCCTCTTCTAGAGATTTCAGCGCATAATTGAGTATATCAACCAATTTTTCATTCTTTTTTGCAATAGCAAGCTGCATTCCTTGCCCCAATAACTGTGGCGCCATATATGCCCCCCCAACAAAATGGCAGCAATCAACAGATTTTTGTTTTTTGAACCATAATGATAAAGCAAATCCATCATCAAAAATAAGGTCAATTTTACGCTCTTGTAATGCTTTATAGAGCTCTTCTCTCTTTTTAAACCCTTGCCATTTGGCTTTAGGAAAATAATGTTGAAAGAGTTTTTCGTGAACACTTTTAGACAAAACACCACTGGTTAAATGTATCAATTGATCGCTTATTGGCTCATCGAGATTTAAACGTCGAGAAGCAACAAATCGCGCTGGAAAGCGCAAATATGACTTTGTAAAAACAAGATCTTGCTGGGTTTTACTTGCTTCTTTTAAACCCGCAATAATGACTTCTGCACCACCATTTTTAACATGTTCTACAAGCTCTTTCCAAGGAATCACTTCTATTTCACAAAGCTTCTCTAATTTTAATTTTGAGCAAATAGCGCGCAATAAATCGATATTATAACCTGCAAGATACCCCGATTGATCAATAAAATTAAAAGGAGGAAAATCAAAACTTGTTACAAAACGCAAACGAAAGATATCCGTTGTATCAGGTTGTACCAAATGTTCATGCGAATCAAAAAAAGAAGGCAGCCTTTCAGCTTCTGCGTAAGAGGAAAATAGAACCCCCCCTGCTACAAATAAAATACGAATAAAAATATTGTATGGATTATTGAATAAAAAGTACTGTAAACGCAATTGAAGATGTTTCACATATATAGATTTTTTTATTTTCAAAATCTCTCCCCCATTTTTCAAAACTAAGATGCAACACTTCTTAACTATTATCTAACGCACTTCACCAAAATATCTGGCGTTTAATAAATAAAATTCTTGCTATTTTTGAAACCATTGAAAATGCTTAGATTTCTGATGTTAATTTTCCAAAATGAATATATAAAAAGTAATTTTAGAGAAAAGCGATTTAATTTTTTAATATAAGAAATAAGCTGTATATACTTTAGTGGTACACTTTATTTTATCAAAATATCCCGCGTACCTTAAAATATTAAGACCATTTCCTTGCGTATCACAACCTGGAAAGTATATAGATACTATTGAAGAAAAGAGTAAAAACACCCCTCAAATGCCGAGGGTTTTCTCAACATTAAGGTTGCACCAACATTTAAGAGCTGAAAAATAAAATGATGATTCTGATTTGCACTTTATTGTCACGATGGGAAAGATGGGGGACATAAATCTTGTAGTATTCACAGGGTATTTTGCGTTATACTATTCAAACATCGTTGTAAAATGAGTTTGGGAACATTGAGAGATGCTCCTTAAAAAAGCGCGTGAATAAACAGTACAATGGCGTTTTGTTTTGAATGAGCGATGCAACCTCACGAGAATGCAAGAAACAAAAGCGTAAGATAATGCGTCATTACCCTCATTATTCAAAAACATCACCGTAAGACGTTTTTTTAAATTGTAAAGTTGAATATAAAGATGAGCGTGGAAACATGTTTTTACATTTACGCATTTATATTTTCCTCAAATGAAGCTTTTTTCACATTTTAAAGATGACACAAACCAATATACATAATATTTTCGCCTCAATCTAACATACAAAAGTTTGAACTGCTTAGAGAGCTCGCAACCTTTGTTTTAAATATATGGTAGAATTAGGATTGAAAAATTGATTTATGGATAAAACAAGTGAGACCTTTATTAGTGTAACACAAAAATGCATAACTAATTCTGAAACATTACGTATATGCAAAAATAAACAAAGTAAATAGCATCGTTTATGAAACAGCTTTTTGTATAAGTCATAAGTGTTTATTCGCCTTATATCACCGCCCTAGTGTTTTACAGCATAACAGTACACTATCATTTTATCATTCTCTCCATTATATATCGACAGATATTGAATCTAGATCTGATATACGGTAAATATTTAATGTGGTTATTCCATAAATAACTGATCAGAACATTGAGCTTTAAAAAAAGCGGATAAAATATTGTAAATTGAACACAGGAATGGACTAACTTATGAGTGATGAAATAACCTCACCAGCACAAAGCAATAACTATGATGCCGCTTCTATCAAAGTTCTCAAAGGTCTTGATGCTGTACGCAAACGTCCTGGTATGTATATTGGTGATACTGATGATGGATCGGGGTTACATCATATGGTCTATGAAGTTGTAGACAATGCTATCGATGAAGCTTTAGCCGGTCATGCAACTCTTGTAAACGTCACACTCCATGCTGATGGTTCTTGTTCTGTTCGTGATAATGGACGTGGAATTCCGACAGATATCCATCCAACAGAAGGTATTTCTGCAGCTGAAGTTATTATGACACAGCTTCATGCCGGCGGAAAGTTTGATCAAAACTCTTATAAAGTTTCAGGCGGATTACACGGTGTTGGCGTCTCTGTTGTGAATGCATTATCCGTTTGGCTTAAATTGCAAATCAAACGCAATGGTAAAATTCATGAAATATCATTTACCCATGGGGTAGCTGATGCTCCATTAAAAGTTGTTGGCGATTGTGATCAAGAAAGTGGAACAGAAATTAGATTTTTACCAAGCTCTGAAACCTTTACTATGGTTGAGTTTGATTTTGAAATTTTGGAGCGCCGCTTACGGGAATTAGCCTTTCTAAATTCTGGGGTTTATATTCTTCTTGTTGACGAGCGTCATGCTGATATTAAATCCGTTGAATTGCATTATGAAGGTGGATTAATAGAGTTTGTGAAATATATTGATCAATCAAAAAAAGCTCTGCTTGATACTCCTATTTATATTGCAAGTGAAAAGGATGGTATGAGCGTTGATGTTGCCCTATGGTGGAATGATTCCTATCATGAGAAGGTCTTGTGTTTTACCAATAATATCCCTCAGCGTGACGGTGGAACTCATTTGATAGGTTTCAGAAGTGCCCTTACACGCCAAATTAATGGCTATGCTGAATCTTCAGGTATTGCTAAAAAAGAAAAAGTGAACTTAACCGGTGATGACTGCCGTGAAGGATTAACAGCTATTCTTTCTGTCAAAGTTCCTGATCCAAAATTTTCTTCACAAACAAAGGATAAGTTAGTCTCTTCTGAAGTGCGCCCTATTGTTGAAAGTTTGGTCAATGAAGGTCTTTCAATATGGCTGGAAGAACATCCTCATGAAGCAAAACTTCTCATTAGTAAAGTGGTAGAAGCTGCAACAGCACGTGAAGCAGCACGCAAAGCACGTGAACTCACAAGACGAAAAGGGGCGCTTGATATCACTTCTCTACCAGGAAAGCTTGCCGATTGCCAAGAACGAGATCCCGCAAAATCAGAAATCTTTATTGTCGAGGGGGATTCGGCTGGCGGTTCAGCAAAAAGTGGGCGCTCACGTCAAAATCAAGCAATTTTACCCCTTCGTGGTAAAATCCTCAATGTTGAACGAGCACGTTTCGACCGCATGCTCTCATCTGATATGATTGGAACACTTATTACAGCTCTTGGAACGTCTATCGGGAAGGATGAATTTTCACCGGATAAATTACGTTATCATAAGATTATTATCATGACGGATGCGGACGTTGATGGAGCCCATATTCGTACTCTGCTGCTCACTTTCTTTTTTAGACAAATGCCCGAGTTGATTGAACGTGGACATCTTTATATTGCTCAGCCTCCTCTTTATAAAGTGTCGCGTGGAAAATCTTCCCAATATATTAAAAATGAAGCAGCGTTTGAAGAATTCTTGATCGATACTGGATTAGAAGAAACAACGCTTGAGCTTTCAACGGGAGAAGTTCGTGCAGGGGCTGATTTGTATCAACTCGCTAAAGATGCTCGTATATTACGTCAACTTTTAAATGGTCTTCATACCCGTTATGACCGTAATATTGTTGAACAAGCAGCAATTGCTGGCGCTTTTAATCTTGAAGTCTTTGCAACACAAGAAAAAGCGCAAAAAATAGCAGATACTACAGCACACCGCCTTAATCTGATTGCTGATGATATGGAACAAGGTTGGAGTGGACAATATACAGCAGATGGAAGTTTATGTTTTGAGCGTATTTTGCGTGGTGTTAAAGATGTTGTTACGCTTGATGTGGGACTTATAAATTCAACTGACGCACGCCAAATTGATCGCATTTCCCAAAATTTTATCGACATATATCATCCTCCTGTTCTTTTACGTCGCAAAGATAAAACAGAGCGTATTTTTGGTCCTATGAGCCTTTTAGAGAGCATTTTTACAAACGGTAAAAAAGGTGTTACTCTTCAACGTTATAAAGGTCTTGGGGAAATGAATGCTGAACAACTTTGGGAAACAACGCTTGATCCCAATGCACGTTCTCTTTTACAAGTAAAAATTAATGATGCAACCGATGCAGATTCACTCTTTTCTCGTCTCATGGGTGATGAAGTTGAACCTAGACGTATTTTTATTCAAGACAATGCCTTAAGCGTTGCCAATCTTGATATCTAAAGGTACTCTTCTGTTTTTGGCTGTGTAAACGTCGTAGTTTTATACGTTGTTTTTTCGTAGTTGAACATTCCCTCTCTATTTCATTTACGATAAAAGAAAAATAAGGAAGATCATATACATGGCAATTGAAACAGAACGTGTAGGAACCAAGGGTGGCATGGAGCACTCTTTTGGTTTTACAAGAGTAGATGAAACACAAAAACAATTCATGGTGGATGATGTGTTTCATTCTGTTGCTGAAAATTATGACAAGATGAATGATATCTTATCCTTAGGGCTACACCGTGTGTGGAAAAATTCCATGATTGCTTGGCTTTCCCCACCAGCACTTTCTCATTGGAAAGTTCTTGATGTCGCTGGCGGTACAGGTGATATTGCTTTTCGTATTCTTAATGCTTCACGCCAAAAAGCCCATGCTACAGTGCTTGATATTAATGGCTCAATGCTCAGCGTTGGCAAAAAACGCGCACAAAAAAATGGTCTTGCCCCTCTGATTGATTTTGTTGAAGCCAATGCAGAAAATCTACCTTTTGAAGATCAAAGCTTTGACGCTTACACGATTGCTTTTGGAATTCGCAATGTTCCTCATATTGATCAAGCTCTTAGAGAAGCTTTTCGTGTTTTAAAGCCCGGTGGACGTTTCTTATGTTTAGAATTTTCAAATGTCGAGATGCCTTGGCTCGATAAAATTTATGATCTTTGGTCTTTCCATGCTATCCCTAAGCTGGGTCAATTTATCGCAAATGATGGCGATGCTTATCGTTATTTGGTTGAATCTATCCGCAAATTTCCTAAGCAAGATGATTTTTCCCATATGATCAAGCATGCGGGGTTTTCGCGGGTATCGTACCGCAATCTCACCGGTGCGATTGCAGCGCTGCATTCAGGTTGGAAAATTTAAAAATGGTGCAAATTTCCCCTTACTTTCAATTGATGCGTGCAGGATGGGTTTTAACACGTGAAGGTGTTTTAAGTGCTCTTCCTCATGATGATCTTCAAGGATTTCCAGCGCTATGTCATCGTATAGCGAGTGCATTAGCACGACGCAAAACAAAAAAGAAACAGCGATCTGAAAATATTTCATATGCCATTAATAAGCTTGGACCCTCTTACATAAAACTTGGTCAATTTCTTGCAACAAGGCCTGATATTGTCGGCCGTGATATTGCGGAAGATTTGTCACAACTACAAGATCGCGTCCAAACATTTTCTTGCACCGCTGCTATTGCTCAAATTGAAAGTTCTCTTGGTCGCTCTATTGATGATTTATTCGTAAATTTTTATCCCCCCATTGCCGCCGCTTCTATTGCTCAAGTTCATCCAGCTGAATACAGTGATGAAACTGGCCATAAGAAAAAATGTGCTGTAAAAGTTATTCGTCCCAATATCAGAGCACGTTTTTCTAAAGATCTTAGAGGATTCTATCTCATTGCTCATTTGCAAGAGCGCTATATCCCTGCCTCTCGAAGGCTTCGTCCTGTTTGTGTGGTGGATACTTTAGCACAAATAACACGACTTGAAATGGATTTACGCTTAGAAGCAGCAGCTATATCTGAAATGGCTGAAAATATTCAACATGATACAGGCTTTCGGGTTCCACGTATTGACTGGGAACGGACAGGACGTAATGTTCTTACAATGGAATGGATTGATGGTATAAGAATATCCGAAACTTCCAAACTCAAAGAAGCAGGATTTGATTTGAAGGCGCTTGCTATTACGCTTATTCAATCTTTTCTTCGTCATACACTGCGTGATGGTTTTTTTCACGCCGATATGCATCCTGGTAATTTATTTGTAGATGAAAAAGGATGTATTGTCGCTGTTGATCTAGGTATTACAGGACGGCTTGGAAAAAAAGAAAAGCATTTCCTTGCTGAAATTCTTTACGGCTTTATTACCCGCGATTACCATCGAGTTGCACGTGCCCATTTTGAGGCAGGCTATGTTCCTTCACATCATAATATTGAAAGCTTTGCGCAAGCCAACCGCGCTATTGGCGAACCAATTCACGGACAATCAGCACAAAGCATTTCCATGGCTAAATTGCTCACTTTATTGTTTGAAGTCACTGAATTATTTGACATGCAAACGCGACCTGAACTTTTATTGCTGCAAAAAACGATGGTTGTCGTGGAAGGTGTTGCCCGCACATTAGACCCCACTTTTAATATGTGGAAAGCTTCTGAACCCATTGTCAAAGAATGGATTAGTAAAAATTTAGGACCCGTAGGCGTTGCAAAAGACTTTAGTGAAGGAGCACAAGCTCTCCTTTCGCTGGCACGCAAAACACCACAATTGGTTCAAAATTTCCAACAAATAGAAGAAGATTTTAATCAAATGAGAAAAACAGGTTTTAATCTTTCTCCTGCTACCCTCAAACAACTTGCTGTAGAACAAAGTCACAGAAACCGTTATGGTCGTTATAGTCTTTTCATCATTGCACTTTGTTGCGCTTGTCTTACTTTTTACTTTTTTCATCTTTTCTAATCTCCTTAATATGCTAAAAATATCAACAATGAAATCATTGCAATCATTTTATTTCTTGGAGGTATTTTATGGCCAGTATTACCATTCGTAACCTGTCTCCTGAAACCAAAGAAGCTTTGCGCATACGCGCCGCGCAAAATGGTATTTCTATGGAAGAAGAAGTCCGGCGCCTTTTAAGCAATCCCTCTCTTCTCACCACACAACCCCTTCATGCTAGCGCTGTTGAAATGCAATCATTGAAATCAAAATCTCTCCTTCTTATTATTGGTGGAAGTATTGCATCCTATAAAGCACTTGATTTGATTCGCCGTTTACAAGAACGTGGAGCACATTTAAAAGTTGTGATGACAAAAGCAGCGCAAAAATTTATTACGCCTTTAGTAGCTGAAGCTTTAAGCGGTGGTACTGTATATACTGATTTATTTTCACACGAAGAAGAACACGATATCGGACATATCCGATTAGCACGTGATGCTGACCTGATTATTTTAGCTCCTGCTACAGCCAACCGTATTGCAAAAATAGCCAATGGCATAGGAGATGATCTGGCTAATTGCATTCTTTTAGCGGCACGCTGTCCACTCTTGATTGCACCCGCTATGAATCCGTCCATGTGGACGCATCCAGCCACTATTCGCAATGTTGCACAATTGCGCGCAGATGGCGTTCATATCATCGGACCAGAAATCGGAAATATGGCTGAACGTGACGAGATGGGATATGGACGCATGAGCGAACCTTTAACTATTGTCGCTACCATAGAGAATCTTTTGAATGTGCATGAAAAACCTCTCTCTGACCGCCATTTCATCGTTACCTCTGGCCCTACCCATGAACCAATTGATCCAGTGCGTTATATTGCTAATCGGTCTTCAGGTAAACAAGGTCATGCCATCGCAACCGCTCTTGCACATTTGGGTGCAAAAGTAACACTTATTTGTGGACCTGTTAATCTCGCAGACCCACAAGAAGTAAAAACCATTCATGTTGAAACAGCACAACAGATGTTACAAGCCGTTCAAACCGCATTGCCTGCTGATGGTGCTATCTTTGTTGCCGCTGTTTGTGACTGGCGCAGTCAAACGCAGTCTTTACACAAAATTAAAAAGAATGCTCATAAAATACCACCATCCCTTCATATGGTTGAAAATCCTGACATTTTAGCAACGATTGGACACGCTCCAAACCGCCCCTCATTGGTCATTGGTTTTGCTGCTGAAACATGTGATATCATTGCCAATGCACAAAAAAAATGTGTTGAAAAAGGAGCTGATTTCATTCTTGCTAATGATATTTCTCTTCAACTAGATGGTACAAGTGTCATGGGCGCTGATACAAATCAAGTTTATCTCGTAAGTAGAAAAAAAGTTGAACAATGGCCCCATATGAGTAAACAACACGTAGCGCAAAAATTAGCAAACGTGATTGTATCATTTTTTGCCCCCAAAACACCTACTCCTCATGAGGAAAATATACCCCTTTGCAAATAAGAACTCTTCAAACGCGTTGATATTAAAACACCTTATAAAATAGAACTGACAATAGGTGTCTATCCATCTCAATTAGTATATAATATTTCTGGTTTATAATGATAATATCGCATTGTTCATATTAAATTAGAATCCCAAATATCATAAGATTCTCTCATTCCCAATCTCTCTCATGTTGAATCAATAAAAATCATTTTCTTGCACGTTGTAAACAAGGATAACTGTATGAATACAAAACGTTTCAGAAAGAACTAAAAGCGCTTATAATGGACCGTCTCAAGAACCAAGGGCTTGTCTCGGACAAACACTGAGGATGATGGTGCCAGCGTGCTCTTTTTATTAAGCGTAAAGTTAGTGATGCCCTATAAGTTTTATATTATTCACGAGAGCTTTACCCATATACCATTCACAAACGCTGTTGCGAAATGGGTGTGATGAGCGTTGGGAAATGTTTTTTTTAAAAAATCCTATCTCACCCTAGCCTTCATAAAAGTAGGATCTATTGCACCACTGTCTCGCCAGCTTATAAAAAAAAACAAGCTATCATTCACTTTGGCTACCATCAATTTTGACAAAGCTCTTGTAATGGATAAAATTTATAAAAAGCATTTTCTTTCTTCAATGTTTTTATCCACATATCGGTCATATTTATGATATGCAAATAAATGATTTTGATTGTTTCATGATGAGAGCAGCTAATGAGAAAATATGAAAACTTTATTTTGAGCTCTTATTCGCTATGAAAAATAATGTATAAATCAATGATATTATAATATCTCAATGCAATTTGAAGCATATCTCACACTGACGCTTATAAAGAGTGTAGACAAAATTCACTGCACCACTGTCTATAAGTTTATGAAACTGAAGCCTTTATTATTTTTCTCAGTGATCGGTCTTTAAAATTAAATGTGTGTGTCCTCTCTCCAGAATACCAAGACCACAAAAACTAGAATTTTATCCATGATATCCTCACATTGTGATGTTTCATGAGAAGCATTTTTATTCCTTTATTGAAAGCTTTGTATCCATACATTGGTCTCGCCTATAATGTGTACGTAAATAATTTTTTGATGTTGAATAGAGTCTTTGAAATTAAAGAATATTTCTATATTTGGGATTCTTATTCAAGTTGAAAATGATCAATTCTCTTCGATAAATTAGTGGTGTTATTATCTAAAAATTATTTGATACAGTGCACCACTTGTATGAAAAGTGCTTCAATGAATGCTTACTTCATTGCACTTATAGCTTTTAAAATTCAAAATCTCATCATTTTTAAGCATCCGTGGTTTCTCCCTTTCTTTGCTTCTTCTCAAAAAACTGCTCTTCTATGGGATCGGACGATCAATCGCCTAAGCTTATTTTTTCCACTTCTATCATATTAATCATTCTGTTGCCCAAAATTAGAATATCTACGGAGCTACTACGTTACCCCTATTCCATTGAACTCAATATTTTTTTGAAAGCGAGAGGCAAAAGCATGCCGCCAAATAGTAGAAAAGTACAGAATTTTAGGAATTGTGCAAAACAATTAAACACTTAGATAAACGAAGTTAGATAACTCTACTGAATAAATAGAAGTAAACAACTTTTCTCCCAAATAGTTCTTATTCCTTAATTTTTTACATATATCATATAAACGCAATAATCTACACTATGTACAAAAATACTAAAAATTTCTTCTACAACAGCTACTTTTTAAATTCTTCTTTGTTTTTAAAAATCAAAATTTCTATTTATTCAAACTTTATTTTTAACAAAGAAACCTTAACCGTTTTTTATAATGTTCTTGAAAAAAAATCTTGTAATTCAAAGAAAGAAAAAATTACACTGTACATACTTTAAATATATTTCTTGTTTTTTTGCTTCTTTCCTTAGTTTGTTAATCTATGATTTTTACTGCTGCTTATCGTGCTTTACAACGTCTTCTGACCTCGCAATATCGTATTATGATACTGAAAGCATTGGGGGTTACTTTTTTCATTCTCACCATTTTATGGTTATGTGTGCACCAACTTTTTGTGTCTTACTTTTGGCCCTGGATTGCTCAATTTCTTCCTGGATTCCCTAGTTGGGCGGGATGGATTGGTTTTAGCATGCTTATCATTTTTAATCTTGGTTTGGCTCTTTTGTTGGCTTTTTTGATTGCACCGATCTCAGCTATGATTGGTGGTTTTTTCATTGACTCTGCTGCTGAAATCATTGAAAAAGAGGATTACCCAAACGAGCCTATTGGACAAGCTTTGCCGTCTCAGCGTTCTCTTATCATTTCCTTTAAATTTGTTATTTTAAGCCTTCTTGGTAATGGAATTGCTTTTATTTTATTCTTCATACCAGGTATTAATTTAATTGCTTTTTATGTTATTAATGGTTATTTGCTCGGTCATGAATATTTCTTGTTTGCTGCTTATCGTTTTCGAACAGAGCAAGATGCACGTGCTTTTTTACATACTCATTACACAACGGTTTTTGGTGCAGGATTATTGATAGCGCTTTTTGTTTCGATTCCAATTCTTAACTTAGCAACACCGCTTTTTGCAGCCGCCTTTATGACATATTTACACAAAATGCTTTCCCAAAAGACCATGGCACGCATTACACAAAAATAATATTCCTTGACTTTAAGGTTAATAAAACTTGCTAGCCAAAGAAAGCATAATATAAAATTTTATGCTTTATCTTTTATTAAAGCAATATATTGATTTATAATGATAACTTATCGTTTCACAACATGAGTGAAAAACCTAAATATCATGAGGGTTTCTCATTTTAATCCTATTCATATTGGATCAATTGAAATCGTTTGTTAATATGTCACAAACGGAGATGGTGTGCGGATAAAAGTACTTTCAAAAAGGCGTGAAATATCTTTTATGAATCCTCTCAATGCAAACATTATCGTCAAATTAAAACTGGAAAAGAGTATGATGGTATCGATTTGTACCTTCTATTTCAGTAAAAATGAAGAGCATAATGTATTTTATACCATTCATGGAGAGTGTATACTCTTCATAAGAGAGTTTTGGAAATTATTGAAAGATATCTGTGTAAAATAAACACGTAAATGAGTAATATAATAGCATTTTTGAGGGTATTCTATTTTAATTGTGAAAAGCGCGCGCTTTAAAGAAACCTTTTGAAAAAAATCTTGCTCTGATGTTAGCGTTTCGCTAATATGGTGTTATCGTGTACATTATCTTAAATGGATTATTTTAGCCTTATTAACGCCTTATATTATAAGGTTTCTTTTCTTCAAAGCCGTTGATACGAGTGATTAATTGGATATTCATTTTTATTAAAAAATAAGGGGTTTGTTAACCATCGCAAGGAGTGAATTTTAATACCAAAATAAAAAATAAAAACATGTAAGTTCTTAAGCTTACGACAAATTTGTTATAGGGTATACTCTTCATAGATATGATTGTTATGATATTGGAAAATTAAAAATTAAAAAAACAAGCTATACGTACACTGATAAAAGTATTAAATAGACTCCTTTGTTCCACCGGTAAAGCAAATGTGACTGCTTAGGTTCATATTCTTTCAAATCATGCAAAAGATGTGTAATATTTAAAGGAAGGTTATAAAGATGAACTGGATTACAAATTATGTTCGTCCTAAAATTAACTCTATATTGGGGCGCCGTGAAATTCCAGAAAATCTATGGATTAAAGATCCTACCAATGGTGAAATGATCTTCCATAAAGATCTGGAAGCTAATCAATTTGTAGCTCCCAATTCTGGCCATCATATGCGTATCAGCGCTAAAAATCGTCTCATGCATTTCTTTGATGATGGTGTTTATACAGCTCTTGAAAATCCAAAAGTTGTAACAGATCCTTTAAAATTTCGTGACGAAAAACGCTATATTGACCGGTTAAAAGATTATCGTTCTAAACTTGGTGTTGATGATAATATTTTAAGTGCACGTGGTACGATTGAAGGCTTACCAATCATTGCAACCGTTCAAGATTTCGCCTTTATGGGTGGATCACTCGGTATGGCTTCAGGAGAAGCTATTATTAAAGCTTTTGATACTGCCATTGCCGAAAGGCGCCCGTTAGTTCTTTTTTCTGCTTCTGGTGGCGCACGCATGCAAGAAGGAACACTCTCGTTGATGCAAATGCCTCGTACAACTGTAGCGATTGAAATGTTGAAAGAAGCAAAACTTCCCTATATTGTTGTGCTGACTAATCCAACCACCGGTGGTGTTACTGCTTCTTACGCCATGCTTGGTGATATTCACATTGCTGAACCTGGCGCTATGATTGGTTTTGCTGGTCCACGTGTGATTCAACAAACTATACGCGAAACCCTACCAGAAGGTTTTCAAAGTAGTGAATATCTGCTCGAACATGGTATGATTGATATGGTTGTCTCACGTTTAGAAATGAAAACAACAATTGCGCGTCTTTTACGTTTGATGATGAAACGCCCTGCTGTTTTTAACCCTTCCGATCCATCCCCAACAGACTCTCAAACATCGCTTTCTACAACAAAAGCAGCTTAAATTTATGCAACAAAACCAGATACAAAGGGTGGTGGATGATTTACTAAAAAATTATCCGAAAAAATTTGATCTTTCTTTAGAGCGTATTATTCACCTTTTAGAGCGTCTTGGTAATCCACATTTAAAACTTGCCCCTATTATTCACATCGCTGGAACAAATGGCAAAGGATCTGCCTCAGCGATTTGCCGTGCTCTTTTAGAAAGTGCAGGATACTGCGTTCATGTCTATAGCTCACCTCATCTCGTCAACTGGAATGAACGCTGCCGGTTAGGTCAAAAAGGAGGTGGTCAACTTGTTACAGAAAACCAATTGGCTGAGACAATCCGTGAAATTATAAAAGTAAATCGTCAAGAGCCGATTACTATTTTTGAAATTTTTACAGCCGCTGCCTTTATGCTGTTTAGTACACATCCAGCTGATGTTGTCATTTTAGAAGTTGGGTTGGGAGGGCGTTTTGATGCTACCAATGTCATTAACAAACCAGCTGTATCGCTTATTATGCCCATTGATTATGATCATGAGAACTTTCTTGGAAACACAATTGCTCAAATCGCTTTTCAAAAGGGGGGAATTATCAAACCAAATGTTCCAGTAGTCATCGGGAAGCAAAATTATGAAGAAACTCTTGCTACTTTAATACCCCTTGCCGATAAAAATAAAGCACCTTATTCTCTATTTGATCAAGATTATCAAAGTTATAAAGAACATGGACGTATGGTTTTTCAAAACAATCAAGGTCTCATGGATCTTTCACTTCCTAACCTTATTGGAGACCACCAAGTTGCCAATGCTGGCGCATCTCTTGAAGCAGTTTGTCAAGCAGGTTTTCAACTTTCAGAACAAACCATAAATGACGCTTTGAAAAATATCTATTGGCCCGCACGGATGCAACATCTTATCCAAGGACATTTGGTTGATCAACTGTCTCCTAATATTGATTTATGGTTAGACGGTGGTCACAATCCTGCTGCTGGAAAAGTTATTGCGGCAGAACTTACACAATGGAGAAAAAAAACAGATCGTCCCATTATTATGATTGCTGGCATGCTCAATACCAAAGATGCTGTCGGTTATTTTCGTTCCTTAGCGAACCTTGTCGATAAAATATATACGATACCGCTGATTAACAATAATGCCAGTATCTCTCCAATAAAATTAGCTGAATCAGCGCAAAAAGCAGGAATCTTTGCTACTCCACAAGCACATCTACAAGATGCTTTGTATAAGATTAGAGCCGAATATAAAGATGCAATTGTCCTTATTAGTGGTTCCCTTTATCTTGCGGGCGATATTTTACGTGACAATAAAACACCTCCATGCTAGAAATTGATTATTTTAAAGCTTTGAAAGATAGACTTTTTAATCATGCAACTTGATTGTGCACTTTATCAACATCCTAAACTTATTACTGTTTTTGGCGGATCTGGTTTTGTAGGACGACATGTCGTTGAAACTTTGACTAAGCGGGGATATCGCGTTCGTATCGCTGTTCGTTATCCACAAAAAGCTTATTACATGCTCCAAATAGGAGAAGTAGGACAAACCCAAATGCTTAAAACGGATATCAAGCATCGTGCCTCTGTTGCACGCGCGTTGCTCGGAGCTGATGCGGCAGTGTTTTTACCTGGTAGCTTAAAACAAGCAAATCAATCGAATTTTAAAAACACACAAATTGATGGTGCTTACAATGTTGCTGAATTAACAGCACAAGCTGCTATTCCACTCATCTATATGTCAGCACTTGTGGCTAACGAGAATGCTTCATGTCTTTATGCACGTGTTAAGTTTATGGGGGAACAAATCGTTCATAACAAGCATCCTCAAGAAATTATTATCCGTCCATCCGTTATCTTTGGACCAGAGGATTGTTTCTTTAACACCTTAGCAGATTTGTCACGTTTTTTACCAATTATGCCTCTTTTTGGGGGTGGGCAAAGCAAATTGCAACCCGTGTATGTTGGTGACGTTGCTGAGTTTATCGCGCGCGCTTTAGATGGACAGGTTGCTTGGGGAAAAAATTATGATCTTGGTGGTCCCCAGATTATCACCTTTCAAAATACTCTTGAAAATATACTCAAAATTATTCACCGTAAAAAAACAATCCTATCCATGCCCCTTTCTGCTGGTCTATTGATTGGAGGAATTTTGGGAACTATCGGTAAATTGCCTTTTGTACCAACACTCGTAACAGCCAATCAGATACGTTTTTTGCAAATGGACAACATTGTTTCTAAAGAGGCTATAGAGAATGGATATACTCTAGAAGGTGCGGGAATTACCCCCAGAGCAATGGCTGCATTCTTGCCAAGTTATCTTTGGCGATTTCGTCCACATGGTCAATTTTCGCAAAACTTATTCGTCTAGAATAAATTTTTCCAAAACTGAGTTAATTATTTGATTTATAATTTATAGCTCGTTGTTAGCGATTCTGAAATCAGAATGCTCAATAGAGTAATGTTTTTGCGTTTTAAATGCTCTATTCAGTATCACAAAAAATGTTTAATCGTATACCTATAGTATTTTGATAAAAATCGTTGAAAACAAGAGAAAAGCACTTCTTATAAACTGTCTTTATCCAAGAGCAGATGCAACATTGGAATCCTAAAGAACCGATTCTGAATTGCCTATTCATAAATATGATAACCTATGACTTTGCATTATATTATTTTGGTAGAAAGCTTAATAATGAGATTAAAGTAAGGTAATTCTTCCTTTTTCAACAACCGCATAAGTGAGTAGAATACGAGTATACTACTTTCGATATTATCCCATAAAAATCGATATAAAAACTGTGAAGCAATGCACAATTTTTATTATTTAAAAGGTATTCTCTCTGGAGATTTTTAAAAGCTTTAAAGTTACGTGAAAAGGATAGAGTTTTGTTTATATAATAAGACTTATCATGAAGATCTCTTATTCTTTCAGTAACATCATTACTCAGATTCATAAATGCATATTTGTTGCACAAATTTATGGAGATTTTAAAAGAGCTTTTTCACATAAAGAAGTCCTCTTCTTGTCTTGCATTTTTTTTTAATTTCTCCTACCGTCTTGGAAAAACTTATTTTAAAGGAATAAAGAATGGCAGCTCAAGATTTTGTTGTCAAAGATATTGCACTTGCCGCTTATGGTCGTAAAGAACTTGATATTGCTGAAACTGAGATGCCTGGTTTGATGGCTTGTCGTAAGGAGTTTTCCTCTAATCAACCTTTGCGCGGAGCGCGTATTTCTGGCTCATTGCACATGACAATTCAAACAGCTGTTTTAATTGAAACATTAAAAGCGATTGGCGCCGATATACGGTGGAGCTCTAGCAATATTTTTTCTACGCAAGACCATGCAGCAGCAGCTATCGCCGCAACTGGTATTCCTGTATTCGCCGTTAAGGGTGAAACATTGGAAGAATATTGGACTTATATAGATGCAATTTTCCAATGGCCAGATGGTAACCCTTCCAATCTTATTTTAGATGATGGCGCTGATGCCACAAACTATATTTTAATGGGAAGTCGTGCAGAACAAAATAAAGATATCCTATCGCATCCCAAAACAGAAGAAGAAGAAATTTTTTTCAAACAAATACAAAAGCGTATGGATGCAACGCCAGGATTTTTTACACGACAGCGCGCAGCAATTAAAGGTGTAAGCGAAGAAACCACAACAGGTGTAAACCGTCTTTATCAGTTACAAAAAGAAGGGCTTTTGCCTTTTCCTGCTATTAATGTCAATGATAGCGTCACTAAATCAAAGTTTGATAATAAATATGGATGTAAAGAATCATTGGTCGATGGTATTCGACGTGGAACAGACGTGATGATCGCTGGTAAAACTGCCATTGTCTGTGGTTATGGTGACGTAGGAAAAGGTTCAGCAGCATCTCTTTCTGGTGCTGGGGCTCGTGTTAAAGTAACAGAAATTGATCCTATTTGCGCTCTTCAAGCAGCTATGGATGGCTATGAAGTTGTTAATTTGGATGATGCTGCTTCCAGTGCTGATATTATCATCACGACAACAGGCAATAAAGATGTTGTTCGTTTAGACCATATGCGACAAGTAAAGGATATGTGTATTCTTGGCAATATTGGTCATTTTGATAACGAAATCCAAGTCGCAGCCCTTAGAAATTTGCCATGGACAAATATTAAACCACAAGTTGATATGATCACCTTTCCCGATGGAAAACGCATCATTTTGCTCTCTGAAGGGCGTTTGTTAAACCTCGGGAATGCGACTGGGCATCCCTCTTTTGTCATGTCAGCCTCGTTTACTAATCAAGTTTTAGCGCAAATTGAACTTTTTACCCGTGCAGAACACTATACAAATGAAGTCACTGTTTTGCCTAAACATCTTGATGAAAAAGTTGCACGTCTACATCTTGATCGGTTAGGAATAAAATTAAGTGTTTTATCAGAAGAACAAGCCGCTTATATTGGAGTCACACCACAAGGACCTTATAAACCAAACCATTACCGTTACTAAACATTTCCTTGGGTTAAAAAAGGGTAAGATGTCGTGCGCAGCTTTGGTGACTATAACCCCAAAGAAAAAGCTCAAAAAATGATTCGAATCTATGCGTATATATTTTGCCTTTTTTTCTTTTTTTCTCCAACATGCGCTGTTGCTCAGTCATTGGAAGGTTATTTACCATTTTTCTTCACTTTACTAGATGGTCCATGGCTGCTTTTAGCGCTGTGTGGAGGAATTTCTTGTGCTTCACTTCTCACGTGTCTAGCTGTTATTATGCGTGCAAAAAAAACTGCACAGAAGCCATTGAAGATAATTCAGGCAAATTTTTCTGAAAAACTTAAATATTATGAATGGCTTCTGGAAGAAACCGAGCAATTCCTTCTTATTTGGGAAAATCCAACAACCTTACCCCGTGTCGTTGGTGCCCTTTCTGCATTGCAAAAAATAGGAATCGATCAGAAAGATTTTCAGCGTTTTGAGCTCTGGGTTGAAGAAAATTCTCTGCGAGAACTTGATTATGCATTGACTCAACTACGTTGTAAATGTCACCCTTTTGATCTTTCTATCACCACCACAAACAATGTACTGCTACAAGTTACAGGCGTCATCGCAGGAACAGTCGCTATTGCTCGTTTTCAAGATATCTCAAAACAACAGAGTGAAAATGCTCGTTTACAGAAAGATATCGCCCGCCTTCTTACTGAACTGAGAATGCAGCGTAATCTTCTTGATCTTATTCAAGAGCCCGTATGGATAAAAGATTGTGAAGGAAAAGTTTGTTTTATCAATCGCGCCTTTAGAGAAATGACAGATTTTCGTGAAGGCAGTGATGAAGTGGGGGATCTTTTCAATGAAAATACACAACGCAAAACAGATGAAACAGAAACAATTTTTCAAGAACATGTTCACACAGTTATTGATGGAGAACGATATCGTTTTCATCTCACACGTATTACAACAGCCGAAGGGATGGCAGCTTTTGCGCGTGATGACAGCGCATATGAAAATCTTGCTCATGAATTAAGTTATGTTCTTCAAAGCCATTGTGAAACACTTGACCAAATTTCAACAGCTGTAGCTATTTTTGATACAAACCAAAAATTAAAATTCTGTAATCATGCTTTTAAAATTTTATGGCCGTTGGAGACTTCCTTTTTAGAAAGTGAACCAAGCCATACATTATTTCTTGAACGTCTACGTGAAAAAGGGCTCATTGCTGAACACCCCGATTGGCGCGCATGGAAAGAAGAACTTTTTAAAGCCTATCGACAAACAGAATCGAACCAACAAATTTGGAATCTTCCAGATGGGCGTACGGTGCGTGTTATCTCGAACCCTCATCCACAAGGAGGTGTCACTTGGCTTTACGAAAACCTTACAGAAAAAATTGATCTTGAACGCCGTTATAATACACTTATTAAAATACAAGGTGAAACACTTGATAAACTTTCCGAAGGCGTGGTTGTTTTTGGTACTGATGGACGCCTTCGTTTATCGAATCCTGCCTTGTCGAAATTGTGGTCTCTTCCTTATAATTTACTGGTAGAAGGGACCCATATTACACAGTTACAAAGCCATTGTTCAGCCTTAACCTTGGGGCAAGAATGGGATCAATTTACCAAGTTCATTACCGGTTTTGCTGAAAAACGTGAAACATTTTCAGGTCGTATAGATCTTAAAAATGATATGATTATTGACTATACTCTGGTCCCTCTTCCTAATGGACAAACGATGCTTACTTTTGTGAATGTTACGGACACTGTCCATGTTGCGCGTGCTCTTCAAGAAAAAAATGAAGCATTAGAAAGTGCTGATCGTTTGCGTAATGAATTTGTTCAACATGTTTCTTATGAATTACGCACACCTCTCACCAATATTATTGGATTTTCCGATATTTTACGTGATCAAATTTTCGGCTCTATCAATGAACGTCAACAAGAATATCTTGAACACATTCATTCAGAATCAGGAACTCTTTTAAATATTGTTAACGATATTCTTGATCTTGCTACCCTTGATGCAGGCATTATGGAGTTGGACATAAAATCGGTTAACATTGCCGATGCTATGATACAAGCAGTAGCACGTGTAGAAGATCGCCTTAATGGACGTCATATTACGCTTTTACAACAAATTTCTCCTTCCTTAAATTCTATTTCTGCTGATGAAAAGCGCTTGCATCAAATTTTTGTGAATGTACTGAGTAATGCTATTAATTTTGCAACGGAGGCGAGTACTATTGAATTTTGCGTCGATGAACAAGATGATAACATTGTCTTTAGCGTTCACAATCAGGGCTCTGACATCCCAGAAGACGTCCTTGATCGTATTTTTAAACGTTTTTCTTCCCATTCACACCATGGTGGGCGTGCGGGAGCGGGTCTCGGCCTTTCCCTTGTAAAAAGTTTCGTTGAACTACACGGTGGACATGTTGAAATTCTTACCGGTTCTGGAAAAGGAACAACAGTTAAATGTTTTTTCCCACTCTCCAAAGGAGATAAGATTTTTTAATTTTAACCTTTATGATAACAAAAATTTTTCATCCATTTCATGGAACTTTTAATGAATTTTAGTTTTTTTCTTGAAAATGAAGAGGCAACAAAGCTTTTTGCACAAAATTTAGCTCTTTCTTTAAAGCCAGGAGATCTTGTGACGCTGCAAGGGGATCTTGGAACTGGAAAGTCAACCATTGCACGTACAATCATTCAAACACTTGCGAACAATAACACTATGGATGTTCCAAGCCCTACTTTTACTCTTGTGCAAAGCTATCAACTTCCAAAGTTTGAAATTATTCATGCTGATCTTTATCGCCTTTCTATGGCAGAAGAAATTGATGAATTAGGGCTTCATGAAGCTCGTGAGAAAAATATTTTACTTGTTGAATGGCCAGAAAGAAATACAGCTCTTTTAGAGCTTGCCACTTTTGCACTCACCTTACACTATAAAGAACATGGGCGTCATGTAACAGTTAGATCAGCGCAACATTCCATTGAATGTTTGCAACAGTCTTTCGCAATTCGTACATTTTAAAAAAACATGAACATCATCATTTTTTAATTTGATAATACCTCAATACTACCTATGAAATCTGAGATGATGGACAACATAAAGAAGGCTTCATGGAGGTACCAACCATGGAAGATGAAACGAAATGCTGACTCTTTCATATAACAATGACATAAATTGCAAAGGACAGCCGTTAATTTATAGGAATTCATCAATTTATTTTAGAGAATCTGATACCTACAATTTTGATTCTAGAGAATAGTATAAGAGAATTTTAAATTGAAGTGGTAACCCTTTAGAAGAGCATTATATAACCTGTAGTGAATTGCTTGTTTCTTTCTGCTTAAAAATTGTGAGCTTCAGAAAAGTAATTTGCAAAGTTTTTGCTTAAAATCTCCTTTTATGTGTTGAAAACACTATCTATCTCAATAGTCTTATCTAAGAAGAAATACCTTTATGAAATTATCATTCACCTAATATTTTTAACGCGCCTATAAGGAAAGAATTGCCTATATTCTTCATACAAAGCAATTTTTTATAAAAAATAGTCAATTGAAACATGCATAAAAGCATGAATTCTTAAATTCATTTAAAATTTTGATTTTTATTGTCTTTTCATTATAATATAATGCAAAAAAGAATATTTTAAAAAAGTCAAAAGGAGAGACAAAATTTCTCTCCTTTATAGTGATTATATGTGGAATTAACTAAGCCCATCTTTTATCCATTCAGAAAGACGTCCTTTAGAGGTAGCGCCAACCATATTCGATGAAATATTTCCATTTTTAAACATTAATAATGTAGGGATAGAACGTACTCCGTATTGGGTAGCCAGTTCCGGATTTTCATCAATATTTACCTTAGCAATTTTAACTTGATTTTGCATTTCTATTGAAATTTCATCCAAAATTGGAGCAATCACTTTGCAAGGGCCACACCATTCTGCCCAAAAATCAACCACAACAGGGGTGGAAGAGGTTAGAACTTCACTTTCGAAATTGTCCTTATCAACTTTTATACACGTCATTTATTTATCCTTTTATATTCACTTTTTATAGATTGGTATAATAACAATTCATATCAAGTTATTGCAAAGATAAATTATTAAAGGACTTTTTTACACCAGGGATTGTGCGTTGTGTTTGTTTGAGCGATTTTATGAAAGTAAATAAAATGTAAAAATGCTTTGCAAGGAAAAGAGTAACTTATAAGGCAACTTCACTAAGAAATGCCTCAAGTTTTTCTGGAGGAAGTTTAAAAATTTTGGCTTCTTTACTGTAGATAAGCAGAGCCTGGATATCTTTATCGGGATGAATAGCTTGCAACAATTTTTGGTAAAGGGCCATTTGCAACCAGTGATGGGAAGCAATAGCAGCTTCATTTTCTGGTGGAGTTCCGGTTTTAAAATCGGCAAAGATAATGCTGTTTTGCTTGATGTAGAGACGGTCAATTTGACCAGAGATTGCTTGTTCTTTTCCACGAATTTTCACAATACCCATTAAGGAGACCTCAGCACGTGAATGCTCAGAGAAAAGGGGTTTGAGATAAACATGATCTAATATTTTCCAAATATGGCAAAGAGCATCTTCTCTTTGGCTCTCATGCCAATGAGAGGCTTTGATATTGAGATAGTTTCGAGCATAATCTCGACGTTTTTGTGGGGGACAATCGGGCAAATATTGTAACAATCGGTGAACGAGATTACCATATTCAATGGAAAAAGCTCTGTTTGTGTTCATGGCTCCTAAAACAGGTGAAGTGGTAAGCTGTTTTGGACTTGAGGACAGCTCTGTATCAGCTTCAATGGAAAGGCTCGCCACTGACGGTTTTAACGGTTTTGGTAACACTGGTTCTGCTGGTACTTTATGAGAGAAAAAAGCAGGCAAAGGTGGTAAGGTTTGGCATTCAGCGGAAGGAACTTTTGAGTTTATAGAAGCAGAAGAAGCAGGTGTAATGCAATAACGCCAAGCTGCAATATCTTCCGAAGAATCTTTTATAGCAAGGGCATGCGGTTCGAGGGCTTTTTTTACGAGTTGTAACCATGTATGAGATGGCGTTTTCGGACCTTTATACCCACAAATAAACAAGCGATCTTCAGCGCGTGTCATTCCTACATAAAGAAGACGCCTATATTCTTCTTCTGCACGCTCTTTTAAATATGAAATTGCTTGTTTAGAGAGTTTTGTATCAAACTTTTCATTGGGATGCCAAATAAAGGCTTGTTTTCCGTTCCATTGTGCATTGTTTAAAGGAACTTTAAGCAAGTGAGGCGCATGCTGAGGATGCCAAATCGCACTACCAGGATCGACTAAAAACACAACAGCAGCCTCTAGTCCTTTTGCAGCATGAACAGTCATGATACGAATTTCTTCATTACTTTGTTCAAATTCACGTTTAATTTCTGGTTCGCTTGCACTTAATGTTTCTAAAAAAGCTTGTAATCCTGGTAATCCTGTTTTTTGAATAGTGAGCGTATAATCCATAAAAGCATCGAGCACATCATTTGCTTCAGATCCTAAACGAGACAGAATTTTTTGTCGTCCCTTATCATTGTTCAGAATATAGCTATAGAATTCAAAAACTGGTATTTTATCCACTAAAGCGCGATAATGGTTTAGCTTTTCAAAAGCATCTTTAAAAGATACCTGCGATGATATATGCGCGCACAGACTTTGCCAAAGAGAGCCGGTGCGGTGTACGGCAAGCTGATAGAGTTCCTCTTCACTAAGAGCAAAAAGTGGGCTTTTTAAAACACAAGCAAGAGAAAGATCATCTTGTGGCTGCAAAACAAAACGCGCAAGCGCCATTAAATCACGGATACTAATATGTTTGGTAAGCTGTAAACGATCAGCCCCTGCTACGGGAATATTACGGTGTTTAAGAGCACGGGAAAGAGCTGAGACAAATTGATCACGTTTACGGACCAAGATCATAATATCACTTGCACGTATTAAGCGTCCTTTTGCTGGAAGCATTTCGCCTTTTTGTAACCAGTCGGCAATCGTTTCAGCAATTTTTTCTGCTAAACGAACTTCAGGTGTATCTAAATGATTAACAGTTGTATGCCAATCTTGAGGAAAATCACTCGTTTCTTTGGAAATGGCATCCCATATAACAACTTCACCGGGACTGTGAATACGGATAGCTTCATGCACCGTTTTTGTATTTTCTGCCGAAAGCCCTTTATAGTTTTCTGGTGTTTCAAAAACAAGATCAACACTTTTAAGAACATCTGCTGTAGAGCGAAAAGAATAATGCAGTTGTATTTTTTCAAATTGTTGATTTGTTTGTTGCACTTTTTTTTGAATAATTCGTCCATTTGCAGCAAAATTTTCTGGAGCAGCGCCTTGAAAAGAATAAATAGATTGCTTTTCATCTCCAACAGCAAAAAGAGTCCGTATGTTTGTTCGTTGGCTATACCCTGAAAAAAATTCCTGTGCCAACAGTTGAATAATTTGCCATTGCTCAGGGTTGGTGTCTTGTGCTTCATCAAGTAGAATATGATCAAGTCCCTGATCAAGTTTATAGTGCACCCATTGGCTTGCACCTTTGCGCTGTAACAAATGAAGTGTACGCTCAATAAGGTCATCAAAGTCTAAGAAGCCATTGGACTTTTTTAGATTCTTATAAATTTTGAGATAAATAGTACAGAGCTGAAAAGCAGCCATATTGAGGGTGGCAACCTTTGCGCATTGATATTTTTCTAAAAGAACAGAAAGCTTGTTTTGTTTATCTTCAAGCATTTGTTGAATAAAAGGCCAAATTTCGTCTGATTTTTTATGAGATAAATGTGAAAAATTACGCGGCTCACCTTTTGTTGTAAAATAAACATCAGAAATAAGATTGAGAATATTTGTCTCATCATGCACCTTTTCTAATTGGGAAAGTTTTGCCACCATATCCTTAAAGCTTTGATTACCATTGGTTTCACAATGCTTAAGAGCATAAAGAGGAAGGCGCGCTGTTTGTTTAATTTGTTCCAGAAGATATTGATTTGTTTCATTGGGCGCTAAGTTAAAAAGCGCGCGCAATTTTTCTTCTCCATTTTCAGATAAAAGAGAAGATAAAAAATCAGACAATTTATGTTGCTTTTCAACTGCCTCATAGAGCAATTGGTTAAAAGTATGTTCGCTAATAACTTGAAGTAACTGTTGCAAAGCAGGTTGTACATCACGACGAGCTAAAAGTTGACGACGAGATTCTTGTCGTAATTTTTTTCGACTGATATCATCGGGAAGTTCAAAATGCCCTGCAATATTGGCTTCTAACATAAATTGATGCAAGAGAGATTCACAAAAAGCATGAATCGTTTGGATTTTTAAGCCACCAGGCGTTTCGAGGGCACGCGCAAAGAGTTGCCGTGCATAAGTTAGTTTTTGCGCATTAACAGTTTTTTTTTCAAACCGTGTTAAGGTTTCTTGCAGCTGTGCATCATCGAGCTCATTCCAACTGGAAAGCGTGCGAAAAATTCGTGATTGCATAACAGCAGCAGCAGCTCTTGTATAAGTAAGGCATAAAATACGTGCTGGAGGCGTACCGTTTAAAAGCAAACGGATAACACGTTCACTTAAAACGTGGGTTTTTCCAGATCCAGCATTTGCAGAAACCCACACGTTTTTTTGGGGATGTGTTGCTGTTGCTTGTGCATCAAGAGCGGCTTCAGGAATAGAAAAAAACGTCATGATTACTCTTCTTTATGAAAACCACTTGACCATTCCCACAACCGAGCCAAATGGTCGTAGTCACCTTCATATCGTTTTGACATGGGGACAGCATGTGAGAGATAGCCTTGTTGTGGATTTTGATAATAAATTATGAGTGCGATAAGATTTTCCCATGCATTTTCAGCAAGATCAACAGCACTTAGATAAGTTTTTCCGTCTTTTTTCTTTAAAAGAATTGATTGGGATTTAATTTCACCTTTTTTGTTAAGGGGAATGTAAAATAAATTTGAAGGTGTAAAATCTTGAAAATCTGGGAAGCCCCCTTGTATGAGTAAAGCTGTTTCTAAAGCCAATTGCGGAAATAATAATTCACGAACTTGTTTTGATAAAGGAGGCGTTCCGGTTTTGAAATCTAGAATTTCAACCGTTTTATCTGGCAAAACATCAAGACGATCAGCACGTCCTGAAAGGGTTACCCCTGTTGTTCCTATAGGGATTTTTTGTGATACCACTTCCGAATATCGCTCTCGCAGTCCTAAACTTTGTTCCCATTGAATAAAGCGTGGAGCAAGATTTTCAAAACTATTCCACCAAATTACTTCAATATCGGGTGGAAAGTTGAATTTATCAAATTCTTTACGTCCAATAGAAAGCAGTACGTTGAGTGCATTTGCATCATTTGGATTTTTCATTTGTGTACAAAAAGCCGCAAGAATAGCGTGATAAAGTGTTCCACGTTCTGAAGCGCTAGGATCATGAATAAGTTCTTTAAGTGGTTTGAGCCTTAAGATTTTTTTGGCATAAATAGCGTAGGGATCATATCGCAATGTTTCTATTTCAGTGACTGAAAAATGGTGCGGGCGTATATCAAGAGGTGGAGAAGGGCAAGGACGTTCCACCTCAGAAGTTATGCTTGTATGATCAAGCATCTTTGCCCAATGGCGTAGTATTTCACCTCGTTCACGGATTTGTTCCCAAACCTGTTTTCCTACAACTGTTTCCATGCGTTGTAGCCAGCGTGATGGAATGGAAGGCGTATGATTAACGCGCAATGCGCGACTCATCACCACTTTATCCATTCCCATTGCCCATTGAAAATCATGCGCAGAAAGACCAATACGCTGCTCTGGTGGTTCCAGAGTTAACATCATTTTCATCGGTCGCGATAAAAAAGCATCATTTCGGGTTGATATCGGCCATGACCCTTCATTAAGACCGCCGATGACCACTGTATCAACCGTTTGCAAACGCGATTCCAAAGTACCCCAGATGAATAAACGTGGATGTCCTCCAGGCGAAGGTGCGACGGAACGAGTTGCTATTATAGCAGAAAACATAGCAGGCCATTCACAAAGATGAAATGTTAATCCTGATTGATCACTGACCAATTCACGTAAAAACTTTGATAGGGCTTGTCCTGCTTCGTGTTGATAAAGATGTGCAAGAGAATTATCCTCATTGCGACCAAAATTTTCAAAAACTTCAACAGTTGCTATCGCAGCTTCGTTGATGGTGCATTCTTTCTCTTGTTTCATAAGAGATGTTAAAGGTTCAACAGCTGTCCTCAAAAGATGACAAAGGAAACGTGCTTCTTCACATTTCTGCTGATCAAGAGCGTTGATTTCAGAACTATTATGAAAGTATGTTTCAATCCATTTTTCAAGAAATTGATCACACTCGCAAAGATTGATGCGCCCTGTATTCCCTCGAAGAACAAAAAGTTCAAAATTTTCTGCCATTTCCCGTAAACGATGACGATTTTGTTGGAGTGTTGTAAGGGGATGTTTAAGAAGAGAAAGAAAAGCAATGGGATCATCAGGTTGCAATACATTTTCTAAGATAAGTCGTAAGAGAGTTACAGGCAATGTTTGTGCAAGTGGTATTCCGCCTGAATCATTTGCTTCAATTCCAAATCGCTGTAATTCCACGGCAACACGGCGTGCTAAATTACGGTCATTTGTAATAAGAGCCGCAGTTTTTTGAGGTTCTTCAATAGCTTTGCGTAAGGTAACAGCTATAGCGAGAGCTTCTTCACGTTCATTTATAGCTTCAATAAATGACCAATCTGCACAAAGATTTTCATAATCATCACGGACAATTTGTATCCATTTATCTGTCGTAGAAGCTGGTCGGAGTGCTTCTGATAAAAGAGCCATTCTTCTTTTCTTTGTGCTACTCTGTTGGCCAATTTCGCAAACATGATGACGTTGACACTCCATGAGAGAAAGAAGTTTTTTTAAATGATATTGAGGATGGCTAAAAACATTTTCTGCAGGATCAAAAAAATCGCAAGCTGTTTTTTCTTTATTGCTTGTGCTTAATGCATTCCATTGTTCTTCATCCATATGGAGATCAAGACCAGGAAGAACAACAGCCCCTTTGGGCAGAGAAGCTATAACCTTTAAAAGATGAGAAACTGCGGGCATAGAACCCGACACACCAGCAGCAATGATAGGTTTATCAGGATGCGTGCATCGCAAAGTCTCTGCATGCATTGTGAGTGCTTGATTACGCCATTCAGCGGGATTGCTTCGTTGCCTTTCGGTCAAGATTTGTGGCCAATTTTGCGTAACAATAGTCAGAAAGTCGAGCGTTATTTGCCACCATTCAGCGACCATGTCAGGTGCAATATCTTTAAGCTTCGACCAATCTGCTCCTTCTGTTTCAACTTCATCCATCAAATGCGCTAAATCCTGAGCAAGCCAAATTGCATCAGCACTATGAGCCGGAATAAGCACATCTTCTGTACCAAACATGGCACGCAGATGCGCAGGTAAATTTTCACGCCATGGGCGAATAAGGCGCGCTAAAAGCAGTAAGCGTTCACTTTTTCCAATGGGTGGATTCAGAGCGCTGGTATGATTTTCAACAAAAAGGAAACTGTCTTCATCGACATCTCCTAGAGCACGAATGGTTGGTAAGAAAGTTGATTGTGTATCGCTTCTTTCAACAAAAGCTAAACGTAAAGCGCGAGCAGCACGACGTGTCGGAACATAAATAAGGCTATCGGCAAGGGCAGTTTGAATGTCTCCACTTGAAGCGAAATTATCAATAAGGCTACCAGAGAGTAGTGCATCAACAAAGTGAGGCAAAAAAGCAGTTCCCAGAGAAATAGAAAAAACATGCGGTTTATGGGTCATATGATCTCATATTTGGGATAACAAATTTTAGCTTATTGATTATTTGTATTATTTTGACTGTATACAATTTTCATACAAGAAAAAACTGAAAAGCTCTATTTATACAGGAGATTTTTAGCTGACATTCAAAATACTGAAATATATGACCTTGTCTTAAGCTATTGTGAAAAAATATATCAAAATTTTAAAAGACGTTACAATTACAAATATATTATAACTTATTGAATATTAATAAATAAATTTACCGTATTCTTTATACAGTGCAATCTGAAAGTGTTCTTTACATACTCCTTTTGTTTTCAGAAAAAATAACAATATTCAGATCCTCAACTCAATATGAAAAATCATTATCCACCAAATTGTTACATAAAAAATTCTTCTTTACATTAAAAGCTTACTTGATAATCTTTAAAAGTAGAAAATTTTATCTTAGGAGCTCTTTCTGCTTCATAATTTAATGAAAAATGGTTCTCCGCTAAAAAAACTGGATCACCTTCTAAATCATACGCAATAGCAGAGCGGTGATTGCTGAGAAACTTTTGCAACTCATCTTTGCTCTGCGCTGAAATCCAACGGCATAAATTAAAGCGTGCAGACTCAAAATTCACTGGCAAAGAATATTCTATTTTTAATCGCTCTTTTAAAACATCAATTTGCAAAGCACCAATAACACCAATGAGAGAAGGCGACCCATCATCAGGAATAAACAATTGCACAACCCCTTCTTCAGCCATTTGTTGCAAAGCTTCTTTGAGCTTTTTTGCTTTCATTGGATCGCCTAAACAAACACGACGCAAAATCTCTGGTGCAAAATTTGGTACTCCCTTAAAGAGGATATCTTCTCCTTCAGTCAAAGTATCGCCGATACGCAATGTTCCATGATTAGGGATCCCTACGATATCACCAGCATAGGCTTGATCAGCAATTTGGCGCGAACGCGCAAAGAAAAATTGTGGAGCCGAAAGTGTCATCGGTTTTCCTGTTCGGACCAACTTTGTTTTCATACCACGTTCAAGTGTTCCCGAGCATACCCGAAAAAATGCAATACGATCACGATGATTAGGATCCATATTCGCTTGAATTTTAAAAACAAATCCCGTCATTTTAGGTTCAGTTGCTATGATATTGCGCTGATCTGCACTTTGATCACGAGGACTTTGACCAAAATCAATAAGTGCATTGATCAAATCACGAACACCAAAATTTCGTAAAGCTGAACCAAAATAAACCGGAGTCATATGACCTTCACGGAAAGCTTGAAGATCAAAATTCTTGCAAACACTTTGAGCAAGTTCTACCCCTTCAATAAAAGTTGAACGTTGATATTCAGGGAGTAAATGGACAACCTCTCTGGGATTTGAAACTATCTGCTGTATTATCTCATCATCTTTTTGACGAAAACGATTATGATGAAGGTCATAGGTACCAACAAAATCTTTACCGGTACCAATGGGCCATGTTATAGGGGCGGTATCAAGAGCAAGCTTTTCTTCAATTTCATCTAAAAGCTCTATAGGGTCACGTGCCTCACGATCCATTTTATTGATAAAAGTAACAATAGGAATATCCCGCATCCGACATACTTCAAACAATTTTAATGTTCTAGGCTCAATCCCGCGGGCCCCATCCAATACCATGATAGCACTATCAACAGCTGTGAGTGTGCGATAGGTATCGTCTGAAAAATCTTCATGGCCTGGGGTATCTAGGAGATTAAAAATATGATTTTCATATTCAAACGTCATCACCGAAGTCACAACGGAAATACCACGATCACGCTCAATATTCATCCAATCAGAACGGGTTTGAATACGATCTTTTTTGGCTTTTACTTCTCCTGCAAGTTGAATAGCACCACCAAACAATAAAAGCTTTTCTGTTAATGTTGTTTTCCCCGCATCTGGGTGAGCAATAATTGCAAATGTACGGCGTCGCTTTACTTCCTGCACTCTTCGTTCCATTATTCCTCCACAGGACGTGCAAGTGTTTCAGCAATCAGTGCACGCATTTCATTAATCCCATAAAGCGCTATAAATGATCCCCATCGTGGACCTCGCTCTTGTCCAAGAAGGACTTCATACAACATTTGAAAAAAAACATTGGAAACACCAGGCCCACCTTCAGGGCTTTTTTTGCTATGATCTTGATAGCGTTCCGTTAACCGTGCAACATCAAGAAGTGTATTTTGTAATATGTTGCCATCAACAGTTTCAGGTAAATGAGCTAATTTTTCATCAATTTGTGCTAATGTTGCTCGTTCGCTATCATCTGGTATACGAAATTTCTTGTTTGGTTTAACAAAAACATCAAAATATTTAATGGCAAACTTCACCAATTGATCAAGTTCTGGATAAGTTTGTGCATTTGCTTCTTTAGCGTAACGAGAAATAAAACCCCAAAGAACTTCTGCATTCTCCGCATTTGAAGCACTTACCAAATTTAAAAGCATCGCAAAGGATACAGGCAAATCAACCTGCGGTGGACAACCATTATGAATATGCCATACAGGATTACTAAGCCGTTCTTGCCAACTTTGACGACCATAAGCAGAAAGATGAGCATAATATTCATCCACAGCTTTAGGAATAACATCAAAATAAAGCCTTTTTGCTGTTTTAGGTTTTGAAAACATATAAAGCCCTAAACTCTCTGTTGGGGCATATGTAAGCCATTCATCAATGGTTAAGCCATTTCCCTTGGATTTGGAAATTTTCTGCCCTTTCTCATCTAAAAAGAGCTCATAGTTGAATCCTTCTGGGGGGGTTCCACCTAATACTTTACAAATTTTAGAAGAAAGATTTGTGGAATCGATAAGGTCTTTTCCGGCCATTTCATAATCAATGCTAAGTGCTGTCCAACGCATTGCCCAATCTACCTTCCACTGACACTTAACTTTGCCCCCCGTAACCTCTGTTTCTATGGTTTCTCCTGTTTCAGGTTCAATATAAGTGACTGTCCCTTTTTCAACATTACGCGCAATCATCGGTACCTGTAATACTTTTCCAGAAAAGGGAGAAATCGGTAGAAAGAGTGAATAGGTCGCTTGCCGTTCTTCACCTAATGTTGGTAAAATAATTGCCATAACCTTGTCATAACAGGCAAGGATTTTCAAAAGTGTTTCATCAAAACGACCGGAATTGTAATAATCCGTAGCACTTGCAAATTCATAATCAAAACCAAAACGATCAAGGAAAGCCCGTAACCGCGCATTATTTGCCGCTCCAAAAGAAGGATAATCATCTCCAAAAGGGTCGGGTACACGGCTCAACGGTTGACCAAGATAATGTTCCATCCTCTCGCGATCAGGCACATTCTCAGGAACCTTGCGCAAACCATCCATATCATCAGAAAAACAAAGTAATTTTGTTTTTACTTTATTCTCCGTGAGAATATGAAATGCATGACGCACCATGGTTGTACGTGCAACTTCCCCAAAAGTTCCAATATGCGGTAAACCAGAAGGGCCATAACCTGTTTCAAATATCACACTGTCTGGATAACCCGTTTTTTCATACCGTTTGATAATCTTACGTGCTTCTTCAAATGGCCAAGTTCTCGATTGAGAAGCTGCATCTTTTAATTCAGGCGTAAGGTTGAGGGTATCACACTGATCACGCATCATTATTTATCCTAAAAATTACACTCTTTCAAAATAGGGTGTATGGTTCTTGAATTTATTCGTCAATAATAGCAAGCAAAAAGATGAAAATTTCTTTATACTCTTAAGCCACAATACAAAAACCGCCCTCGTTATAAACATATTTTGTTCTGATAAAAATCAAAAACATTCAATATTATAAAGCAAAATTGACTTGTTTTGATTATCGAAGCCTTCATTGCTATTATTATCATGGGTTTTGCTTATTATATTTATTAGCGCAAAAGATAAGCTTCTAGTATTGAACGAAAGAACGGTAAAAACCAACAGAAAAAATGCTCAAACTAGGCATTTCATACAAAAGCACTGCACCTACTTTACACTTGTCACCGTAACTTTCTATTTCTTTTCTTTATCACCTTGATGATGCATTGCTAATGTACGCAAACGTAGAGCATTTAATTTAATAAAACCAGTTGCATCTCTTTGATCATAAACACCTTGATCATCCTCGAAAGTTACTAACTCACTGGAATAAAGTGATTTCTTACTTTGGCGCCCTTCAATAATTACATTCCCCTTATAAAGCTTTAACGTGACTTCACCTTCAACATGTTCTTGAGATAAATCAATAGCTGCCTGCAACATCTTACGTTCCGGCGAAAACCAAAATCCATAATAAATGAGTTCTGCATAACGTGGCATCAACTCATCTTTTAAATGAGCTGCGCCACGATCTAACGTTAAAGATTCTATAGCTCTGTGAGCCGTCAAAAGAATGGTTCCACCTGGTGTTTCATAAATACCCCGCGATTTCATACCCACAAAGCGATTTTCTACCAAATCTAACCGACCAATACCATTATCGCGCCCGTAACGATTTAATTCTGCAAGTAAAGTTGCAGGAGATAAATTTTTTCCATTGATTGAAACAGCATCGCCTTTTTTAAAGCCAAGAGTAATTCTGGTTGCTTGATCTGGAGCATCTTCCGGCGAAAGAGTACGCATATGGACATATTCAGGAGCAGGAAGTGCTGGATCTTCTAAAATCTTTCCTTCTGATGAAGAATGCAATAAATTTGCATCCACTGAAAAAGGCGCTTCACCTTGCTTATCCTTTTCTACAGGAATTTGATGAATACGAGCAAATTCAAAGAGATCTGTCCGACTCTTAAAATCCCAATCACGCCATGGAGCAATAATCTTTATATCAGGATTAAGCGCATAAGCGGAAAGCTCAAAGCGTACCTGATCATTGCCTTTTCCTGTTGCTCCATGAGCAATGGCATCTGCCCCTGTTTCCTCAGCAATTTCAATAAGGCGTTTTGAAATAAGTGGACGTGCAATTGATGTTCCTAAAAGATAAGTCCCCTCATAAACGGTATTGGCTCGAAACATCGGAAACACAAAATCACGCACAAATTCTTCGCGCAAATCTTCAATGTAGATCTCTTTAACACCTAGCATTTCAGCTTTACGACGAGCAAGTTCTAGCTCTTCCCCCTGCCCCAAATCTGCTGTAAAAGTTACAACTTCAACACCTAGCGCACTTTGCAACCATTTAAGAATAATTGACGTATCCAATCCACCTGAATAAGCCAAAACAACTTTTCTAATATTTTGCCACCTTTTCATTTTAACGTTCTATATGAGCTACTTTTTTATTTCTACCCAAAAATCAAAACGATGCAAGAAATATAAAAATAAATTCTTTTTAAGCAACATTAAAAAGACGCAAAAACCGTAAATAAAGGTGCCTCAAAGTATAAATAGTGAACACTGCTTAAAATAAAAGGAGATTTACGTGTCATTTCTACCGGAGTGGTCTATTGTTGTACAATTTGCTTTAGCATCGTTGATTTTAGCACTTATTCCAGGACCAGATATGATGCTTTCTGTAGGACGAACCATTACACAAAGCAAAAAAGCTGGAATTATGTGCACCTTGGGTAGTGCAACAGGGTTTGCCATTCAGGTTACCGCTGTAGCACTTGGCTTATCAGCGCTTATTTTTGCTGCACCACATACTTTTGTTCTTCTGAAAATTGTTGGCGCCTTTTATCTTTTATGGTTTTCCTTTCAAGCGTTACGGAGAAACCCCACTTTTTCCTTTGAACAGACATCTTCTAAATCTCAAAGCGCTAAACGTAACTATCTTGCTGGTATTGGAATTAATCTTCTCAATCCTAAAGTTATACTCTTTAACGCGACATTCTTACCACAATTTATCAATGCGAATGATCCTATGGCAACACAAAAATTGCTCTTTTTAGGACTCTCTTATATCCCTATTTCTTTCCCCATTACAATTGCAATCGTTTTTACAGCGCATAAACTTACCAAAACTCTCAAAAAGAACCCTCTTTATATTCGCTTTCTCGACTGGCTTATTGCTGGTACTTTTACCAGCTTTGCCCTCCATCTCCTTGTGGTTACAAAACATTGATTTATAAGTGTAATGTATCGCTTTTAATTTGAATAAAAAACAAATATTATAAGATTTTTTCATTTCAAATCTGTTTATTTTGAATAAAACAATACCTTTCCTTTGTACACCACAAGAGAAGCTGGAGTTTTCGTATGGATAAAAACTATCTAAGAAAAGAATAAACAAAAGCATGAGCCACTGCACAATCTCCACTTTTTAAAAGATATTACCGTAGATGCTTTTAAAAGACACAAAACCTAATTAATGAGTATGATAATAAGGTAGAAATTAGTTACAATCCTTAAGACTTCATATTCCCTCTAAATTAGGCTTCCTTCTTATTTCAGAGATTATGCAAACAGACTATAGACAATCTCTTACCCCATTTAGCATATAAATGCTGAAACTGTTCGTCTAGCACTTATCCATCTTAATCTCTGTCTCACATATGCCATCGCATGAGGTTTGGATATTAAATTACAAACAAAAAAGTATAGGCCTCGATATCGCTGAAAATTACGTTAACTAATGACCAATGGCATTTTCAAGTCGTAACCGTTCAGATTTACGTAAGCGCTCTGAAGCCGATTTAAGCTGTCCACATGCAGCTAAAATATCGCGTCCACGCGGTATCCGAATAGGAGAAGCATAGCCCGCTTGATTAACGACATCAGCAAAACGCTCGATTTGCTCCCAATCAGAGCACTGATAATTACTCCCTGGCCACGGATTAAAAGGGATTAAATTAATCTTAGCAGGAATCCCTTTCAATAACTGAATCAATCGCTTAGCATCATCTAAACTATCATTGATATCTTTCAGCATAACATATTCAAATGTGATTCGTTTTGCATTGGAAAGACCAGGATAATTACGGCAAGCCTCCATTAGTAAAGCAAGCGGATATTTTTTATTAATGGGAACAAGCATATCCCTTAGTGTATCGTGTACTGCGTGGAGTGAAATTGCTAACATAACACCAATTTCTTCTCCAGTTCGGATAATTCCAGGAACAACTCCACTAGTTGAAAGCGTAATTCGACGTTTTGATAAAGAAAGTCCATCGCCATCAGAGGCAATCAATAAAGCTTTTTTAACAGCTTCAAAATTATAAAGAGGTTCTCCCATTCCCATCATAACAATATTGGTAATTTTTCGTCCTTCAATGGGAACAATTGCTCCATCAGGGGTATTCTTATCAGGAAAATCACCCAAACAATCACGTGCAACCAATAATTGTGCCAAAATTTCTTCTGCGGTCAGATTACGAACAAGCATCTGCGTTCCAGTATGGCAAAAAGAGCAGGTTAACGTACACCCTACTTGCGATGAAAGACATAAAGTACCACGTCCTTCTTCAGGGATATAAACCGTTTCAATTTCAACAGGCCTTCCAGCTCCACGTGCAGGAAAACGTAAGAGCCATTTACGCGTACCATCTTTTGATATTTGTTCTCCAACAATTTCTGGGCGCGCAATGGAGAAATGACACTTAAGTGTTTCTTGCATTGCTTTAGAAATATTCAGCATATCATCAAAATTTGAAACACCACGCACATAAAGCCAATGCCAAAGCTGACGCACACGCATACGCGTTTGATGCTCTGGTACACCAACAGTCTTTAAAGCTTGCATCATTTCATCTTGCGACAAACCAATTAAAGAGAGCTTAGAACTCTCCTTCACGACCACATTATCTGTTTTTCGTGCAAAACATGAACCAACTGGTCTAAGGTCATAGGAAATGGCCATTGCTTTCCAATTCACATCACTATTTTAGAGTTATCGAAACCTTAATGGCACTTTTGAGCTGCATTTAATGCAGCAGTGACCCCTTTTAAGGAATAAGTATAAGTGGTATGCGTTCCTCGTTTTGATATCGCTTGCACTGTCATATTGCTTCCAGCACGCATAGCAGAAACAAGCTGCTTTTCTAGCTCTGATGACGCCAGCCAAGCTGAGGAATCTTTCGTGAAAAAATCAAAGTCCTTACCTCCAATGGTCACTGTCACTCTCGACCCTTCTTGAAGGGTATAACCAGCCATAAACTGCGGTTCAAACGAAATAGGTGAATGAGAACGCTTGGTAACCAAGAAAAAGTTATCACCATGATTAACTGTCGTTGGAAGAGCCTTCAAAGGTACCGATAACACATAGCAAATCGTATTTTTGGGCGATTTATAAGAATAGGCTCCCCACGCTTCAAATTGATTTAAACGGCTTGGCGTTTGTGCATATGCCACTCCCGCTGTAACAAGAACCATTACAGATGCAGCAATAACAGTCTTTTCAAACATCTTCATTTAGCTCACTTCTTTAGTCTCTAACAAGATTTTCTTCATTGGAAAAATTCAACAAAAACTCCTCGATATTCATGTGTTATTGTCCTAATTCCTTCAATAAGCGAAATATTTTCACACTAATCAAAATAGATTTCTACGTTTCATTGTGACCTTTTAATCGTTACCAAAACATAAACTTCTTATTCAATAACCACATTAAAAAATAATATCTTCATTTTACGCTACTTATTTCGTTTTTGTATAAAAAACGATTTCTTTAAGCTATAGAACTTCAAAACGAGATGAAAATATACCATCACTCTGTTAAGAAATAAACCATACTCTTTATATCACAAGCAATCTGATGCAAAATTTTCAAAATACACCCCGGACTCCCCGCAAAAAAGCTTAATCGCCTTACGAATATCACTTCTCGACTTTATGCATTCAATATATTTATGTTCGTAAAATACTCCATCTTTTACTCATTATAGTGCATTCATATTTCGTATTCAATATCGTCCCGATAACACTTTTTCTCAATCTTCAAAAGACCTTGTAAAAATAATAAAATATTATCAAGATATTAATAATAAAACATAAAGAGTTTAGATTCTATCTCAATAATCACATACAACTTTGTTTCTTTTGATCTTATTTCCCTATATATTTCATCTCCAATTATTAATTTCTAAAATGATTTTAGTAGCTTATAATAGCTTAATCGTATTATTTTAATGTATTAGACGATATTTTTCTTTCTGTTATAAAAAACTTCTTAAGAATTCTTTGGGAAAGTCTCCTTATCTTATTTCTAAGTAATTTATAAAAAGAAATATAAAACTTTTTTCTATAGCAGTTCTAACATTACCGTTTTTTAAACAATATTTTAATCAATTAAAGACACTTAAATAAATCTTCCTATGCATAAAACTCTTTCACCCAACCTAAAGGTATAATTTTCATTCTTACCGTACAAAATTGTTCTTTAGCATGAGCTCTATACAACAGAGACATCTAAATCATATCTATAAAATAGTTGATCTCTCCACTTGTGAAGAAGAAAGCTGGCACCATAACACTATTTTCCAGCTCCCAATGTTTTGCTACAACTCTCGATACTTGAGACGATTCATAGGAAGCATTTTTACCCCTTTCTTGTACAGTTTTTATCCACACGCTAATTTCGTTTACAACGTGCAAGGAAATGGTTTTGATTGATTCAACATAAACAAGTTTGGAATAAGAGAATTTTACAATATTCGGATCTCTCATCCAACATGCGAAATAGTGAATTATATTTAAAATCAATATCTTGCTATACTGAAGATACAATATATCTCTTATTTCTTCTTGAGCATTAAAATATTATCCCTAAACACTCAAACTCAACTTACAAAAAAATTCAATGCACAAATAAACTTTTCTGTTGATTTCTTTCCCGCTTTCAAAGGACGAAGATTCTTAATCCAATCTGGACTGAAAAAGTTTGGATTCTTGTCGAGCGGTCTCCTCTTTTCTTCCCACTCATGTGATTCACTTAACTAAAGGCTCTACAAACAAGTCCTGCTTAAAAACATTTACCACGCACTCTAAAAGCACTTAATATATTAAGAAGACTTACAGAATTTATCTCACCATATCTCAAATGATAGTGTTTTTACAGTATAACAGGATAAAAGAATCCACGAACATAATAATTAGATGCTTTAATATACGAGAACAAGAAAGGAAAAGCCCTTCGTTTTTGTTGGTTGCTCTTTAAAAAGAAGGTTCAATTAGAAGTAATTTTCTTAAATCTCATGACATAACCTTTTGTTATTAGTCTTAAGATGCAAATTATATTATTTCCTACGCTCTGTAGTGCATACCTCGCAATTTATACGCTCATAATAACTTTTAAGCTGCATTTGATTCTGAAGTTTGAATCAATAAAGCATAAAGCGCATTGGCATTATGCGTACTGCGCAACTTTTGTACAACATCAGTGTGACGCAAAACACGTGCGATCTGTGATAAAGCTTTTAAATGATCTGCACCAGCATTTTCAGGTGCTAAAAGGAGAAAAACGAGATCTATAGGTTCGTCGTCAAGAGCTTCAAAATCAACAGGACTTTCAAGACGTGCAAATATACCAATGATCCGATTAATATCAGGTAATTTTCCATGAGGAATCGCAATACCTCCACCCAAACCCGTTGAACCAAGCTTCTCGCGTTGTAAAACAACATCAAAAATCACATGCTCACTAAGACCTGTTAGCTTGGAAGCTTTTTCGGCTAAAATTTGCAGAACCTGTTTTTTCGAATTAGCATTAAGAGCCGGAATGATCGCTTCCGGTGCTATTAACTCACTCAAATTCATACTTTAATTTTCCTCTTACACGCTAAAATGCTCATCAATAAACCTATAAACGCTATAGATACTTAATGTTCTTTCACTTTTCGCAACATCGCATGTGTTTTTACTTTTCAATTTATAATGGGTGATGGCTCAATACATCTCATATCACTTCTAAAACAACAATAAATATTATTCGGATCATCATTAACGGCATAAGAAACCAAAGAAATGAAGTTGTTCATAAAGTTAATTTCCTTACGACTCTAGAAAAGGCCATTATTCATAAATTTATTAAACTTGTCATAAGAGTTGATGTATAATCCGCCATCAGAGTTTTTCTTTCTTTAAAAATGAGCCCTTAAATTAAGATGAAAAGCATACTGAGCAAAATGGACCTTTACTTTGAAAATTACTGTATAGCTTGAACATCGACTTATAACAAGAATATAAAGATTTTTAGAAATTTAATGATTATTTTAAAAGATTTATAGATTTAGCCTGATATCTGTAGCCAAGCTCCTATTTTCAAATAGGCCATATAAACCAATAAAATACGACAACTCCTATTGAATAACCGCAATATATAAACCGGTGCTCCCATCAAAATACCTAAAACAGCATCATCGATATATGGTCTGATTCGACAGAGAAAAATATGATAAATATCTCTTACCTTTCAATAACACACGCATTTATTGAGCGCTTCGTTTATCACTCATTATCACGTTAATCTAGTGATATCTTTTCTATGATACAATTATGAGTAAGCTAAACTTATAAAACAACAGACTAACCTCTAATGATGAAGCCTTTTTCACCACTCAATAACAACATTAAGGTTATAGTCATAAAAGAAGTTTTGGCATAAATAAGGAGATTTTCAGTAATAATGTTTGGTTAAACTTAAATGGAAACTCGTGAAAGCTGTAAAATCAAAGAGAAAACTGATTTCCCAAATAAATTCTGCGTACATCAACGTTGTTGATAATATCGTTAGGACAACCGTGAACTAACACCCGCCCTGTATGAATAATATAAGCGCGATCGACAAGCCCTAATGTCTCACGCACATTATGATCCGTTATTAAAACACCAATGCCACGCCTCGTTAAATGACGAATAAGTTGTTGAATATCGAAAATAGCGATAGGATCAATTCCTGCAAATGGTTCATCAAGTAACATAAAATGGGGACGAGAAGCTAAAGCGCGCGCAATTTCAAGTCGCCGACGTTCACCTCCAGATAACGAAAGTGCAGACATTTTACGTAAATGATCAATTTTAAATTCATGTAAAAGGCTATCTAACTCTTCACGTTGTTTAAGGCGATCTTTTTCAACGACCTCTAAAACAGCTTTAATGTTATTTTCTACTGAAAGACCACGAAAAATAGACGCTTCCTGTGGAAGATATCCAATACCTAAACGCGCACGTCGATACATCGGAAGATGCGTAATATCAAATCCATCAATTTTAATGGATCCTCCATCAGATTTTATAAGCCCTGTCACCATATAAAAACAAGTTGTTTTACCTGCCCCATTGGGCCCTAAAATGCCAACGGCTTCTCCCGTACGAATGCCAAAAGAAACACCATTAACAGTTCGTCTTCCTCGATAAACTTTAATCAAATTACTGGCAATCAAGGTCCCTTTTAAGGGATTTTTTGAAGCTTCACTTTCAAGATTATACCTATCGGTCTGTTTTTTTCTTTTGATTCCAAACATGAAATCTTAATGGCCATTCTTTTGATTTTGTTTTAAAATAATAGAAACACGACCTTTTTTCTTAGGCGTCTCACAACCTTCTAAAAAAGCCTTTCCGCTTTCCATATTTGCCGTTAGTTTGCACCCCGTTGCCACATTGTCACCATCAGTTAACACAACATGATTCCCTGTCAAACTCATCATTTTTGACTTTCCATCAAAAACGCCTTTATCACCCGTAGCAACTTGCGTAGCAATTTTTATATAAACTTTTCCTAAAGCTTCCATTTTTTGTATACTCGACGAACCAAATAAAGAAACAGATGATGCCTTTGTATCTTCCTTGTTTTTATCAATTTCTTTATATGCTTTATCGTAGTAAACAACTAATTCTGCCGTTCTTAAAAGACGTTCACCTTGTACCACTGAAACGTCACCCTTAAAAAGCGCTATCCCTTCTTTATCACGTATTTCCAAAGAATCTGCATGAAGTTCTACCGGTTCTTTATCGCTTGATAGACTTATTCCAAAATGGGCCACTTCAGCATATCCTAAAACTGCTCCTTCTCCTAACATTCCCATGCTAACAGCCAACATCACACCTATCCATCTTTTGTACGATTTCATTATTTCAATTCTTCTGTTTGTATATACACATACTTCTCTTTATAAATATCCTTTAAAGATTTGTATTGATATTGCGTTATTGCTTTTGAAGCACTAAATGCACACCACCATGGAAATATATGTTTTTTCCTTTTTCTCGAATTTGTAAGGCGTTTGCGGCAAGATTCAAACCGGCTTGCTGAATATTAACACGTTGATCTGTTTTTAACTGTCCCTCGGATAAGTTAATACTAGCTGACATAAATTGTACCATCATCCCATCATTCGTCGTAATCGTGAATGGCTTATCCAACTGTAAAAAACCATTAATGTTATCGTACCCCCCTCCTTGTGCTGAAAGAAAAACCTGTCTTTGTTGGCCCATAAATGCTCTAGCTGTAATGTTTTGCAACCCAATCATTCCAGCGTGGGTATGGTCTTGAAATGCCTTTTCTGCTTTAAGCCAATAAGGTTCATGAGCACGCGTATACCCTTCTAATTTTGGATTGAGCATCGTCAAATTCATCACGCCACTTTCTCCATTATTCAAAGGCATAGAATCAGAAGTAACGGGAACCAAGAAAAACGTAAACCAGCAAAAAACCAGCGCTGAAATCAACGCTAAGAGAGGTAAAAAAAATTTTAATATGCTAATGCGACGCGAATGACGAGATGCTTTTTTTAAAACATCTCCAAAAGATGATTGCGTTGAAAAGGCTTTATAATGATTGTGTACGAACATACTCTCCTGATCTCTTAAATCCTCCGCATTTTTAATCTGTATACCCTTTATAGAAGGTATTTTCAAATTTTGTTTCTTGCAATTTGTTTTTTCTTGATTTTATTTTGCTTTTATCCGTTTATATATTGTAATATGCATGGAGTGCACAATTACAAAATTTTTTTGTGTGAAAGTGAGGCTATTGTGGTAAAATCAGAACTTGTGCAAATTATCGCTCGTCATAACCCGCATCTTTTTCAACGGGATGTGGAGAATATTGTAAATGCTATTTTTGAGGAAATTGCAACAGCACTTGCAAATGGCAATCGCGTTGAACTTCGTGGATTTGGAGCTTTTTCTGTAAAAAGCCGTTCAGCCCGTAATGGACGTAATCCACGAACAGGTGAAGCCGTTTCTGTTGAAGAAAAGTGGATTCCTTTTTTTAAAACTGGCAAGGATTTACGCGACCGTCTTAATCAGTGAGAAACTTATGATAATTAAACGTATTCTTCTAACAAGTATCGGTGTGATTCTCGCAGCGGTTTTGATTGTTTTTATCGTGGCTAATCGTCAAATGGTTCCGTTAACCCTTGATCCTTTTCGAGCAAATCCTGAAAGTTTTACTTATCATGCTCCCCTCTTTATATGGCTCTTTATTTTCTTTGGTTTTGGTATTTTATTAGGAAATCTGATCAGTTGGTTTTCCTACCACAAATACAAAAAAGCTCTCAAAAAAAGTAAAGCCGAGATTGAAAAATTGAAAACATCTATCACAAATCTGGTGTAATGGTATTTAAATGAAATCTTTTCTCTCTGTATTCTATATTCAGTACAGAGTTAAAAGTGCTCTTTTTCTTTTTTATACATGTTTTAATTGACTTTAGCTTTTTTGCACTTTTACGAAACATTTAAGAGTTTTATAATATATTTTTATACCTCATATACCGTGATACAAAACATGCCCGCACAATGCTTTCAATTCTCCCATAACAATAGATATCCGCAGGAAAAGCTGCCCCTTATTTTAGAAACGGGTATAAGCGAAAACTATGCTCTCATTGATTCTGGTCATGGACAAAAATTAGAACGTTATGGAGCTTACCGCATTATTCGACCAGAAGGTCAAGCACTATGGAAACCCGTTTTACCACAAAAACAATGGGCTGATGTTGATGCTATTTTCACAGGAAACCTTGATGAAGAAGGGGTTGGGCGTTGGCATTTTCCTAAAAAGCCACTTGATGAAACATGGGCTCTTGCTTGGAATGGATTGTCTTTTCTAGGCCGTTTTACTTCCTTTCGTCATGTGGGGGTTTTTCCTGAACAAGATGCCCATTGGCGCTCTATGGAAGAACAAATTGTTAAAGCCGAACGCCCTATAAAATTGTTGAATCTTTTTGGCTATACAGGTATTGCCTCTTTGATTGGAGCACGAGCGGGTGCGAATGTTACCCATGTTGATGCTTCTAAAAAAGCCATTGCGTGGGCAAAAGCTAATCAAGAAAGAGCAGGATTACCAGATCATTCTATTCGCTGGATTTGCGATGATGCTATGAAATTTGTCGAGCGTGAACTGCGTCGTAAGAAAAGCTATGATATGATTCTTCTTGATCCCCCTGCTTATGGGCGTGGACCCCATGGTGAAATTTGGCAACTGTTTGATCATTTACCCGCTATGATCACAAATTGTCGTAAACTTCTCTCTGATAAACCGCTTTCTGTTGTCCTTACGGCTTATTCTATTCGTGCTTCCTTCTTTGCACTTCATGCTTTAATGCGTGATGCATTTGTAAATCTTGGTGGTACGGTCGAATCAGGAGAACTCATTTTGCGTGAAGAAGTTGCAGGACGTGCTCTTTCTACTTCTCTTTTTAGCCGTTGGATTGCTTGAATATGTGTAGACCCAAAACTGGTAGAGTGAAAGAAATTACCTCTCTTAGCAACCCCATCATAAAAAATCTTAAAGCACTTAGCCAAAAGAAAAACCGTAATAGAGAAGGTCTTTTCATGGCAGAAGGATTGAAATTGGTCATTGATGCTCTCAATCTTGGCTGGACAATACAGACGCTTATTTTTTCTAAAAGTGAAATCGGTAATGCTACTATCGAAAATACTGCTGCACGTGCTGTAGCCAACGGTGGTTTTGTTATTAAAGCCTCACAAAAGGTTATGGAATCACTTACCCGACGCGATAATCCACAAACAGTTATTGGTATTTTCAAGCAAAAATGGCACTCTTTTGGAATGATAAAAGGGCAGATTAAAGATGTTTACATCGCGCTTGATCGTGTACGTGATCCTGGAAACCTTGGTACCATTATTCGAACAGCTGATGCTGTAGGTGCTAAAGGTGTTATTTTAATTGGCGAAACAACAGACCCTTTCTCGCCTGAAACAGTCCGTGCAACCATGGGATCTATTTTCTCTGTACCACTTTATCGTTTTGATGAAAACGGCTTTTTAAACTGGTCTTCTCACTTTAAAGGTATGATTGTTGGAACACACCTCAAAGGTTCTCTGGATTATCGCACACTTGACTTCAAAAATGGCCCTATTATCCTTTTAATGGGAAATGAAAAACAGGGATTATCAGATCTTCTTACGAATCGGTGTGATAAACTTACGCGTATTCCACAAAGCGGACGAGCAGACTCGCTTAATCTAGCTGTAGCAACAGCTGTTATGCTTTATGAAATCCGTCGCCCCTATTTAATACTGGAACCATGTGAGGAAAAACATGATTCGTAAATCACTCCCTTTTCTTCTCTTGGGCTTGGCTTTTACAGTAGTACTTGATCAAGCTGTCAAATACTGGGTTATGCACAATATGCCTTTAGGAACAGAAATTTCGCTTATTCCTTTTCTTTCCCTTTATCATGTGCGCAATTCTGGCATTGCATTTTCGTTTTTTTCTTCCTTTTCTCAGTGGGGAATCATCGCCATCACGATCATTGTGATTATCTTTCTTCTATGGTTATGGAAAAATACTGAATATAATAAGTCTTTAATGCGCTTTGGTCTTATTCTTATTATTGGGGGAGCCATCGGCAATCTCATTGATCGTATTCGCTTTCATCATGTCACTGATTATATACTTTTTCATATTGATGATATTTTTTATTTTGCTATTTTCAACCTTGCAGATAGTTTTATCACTCTCGGTGTTATTGCCATCCTTATTGAAGAATTGCGTACTTGGATGAAAGCAAGGCGTCATTCCAATAGTACATCTTCTCATTGATATGTTCAGTGCCTTAGAAAACAGAGATTATTGACCATCACAAGTCTGATTACACATTGATTTCTCTTAATCAATTCTTGTTGCTCGTCATTTCACGGTTTCTCTTCATGGGACTATAAGATCTTACTTTCTTTCCAACTTTACATTTCTACACTTAGTTAGTGCAAAAGAAATGAACCCAAATAGAATCAATATTTTTTATCCATGTGTCCTACATCACAATTTTTGAGGAGACATTTCACAGCATTTGAAGTTCTGTTTATTTGATTAGAACAATTGCTTTTCGTATGTTTTTTAGTTTTTACAGATATCGCTTTTACAGAGCCTTTCTTAAGTGCTTCGTTTAAAAACTCTCCTTTTTTATTTTATATATTGTTTAATAAAAAACATTTTTTCAACTATTTTCAATGGTGTCTTGTTAAACCAACATATTGATTATAAATATAAATTACCGTTTTTCATATTGAATAAAAGCCCTTACTATCCTAAATCTCTTTATATTTGGAATCTGTTCATGTTGAATCCATTAAAACCATGTCTCTTGTAAGACACAAGCAAGTCAATAATCTTGATTGATTTAATATGAACAGATTTTCAACCAGAGAATCTTGCGATATTCGGAGTATCATTTAGCATTCAAAAAGACAATTTATCATTATACATCAATATTTATATAAAAATCCAATTCAATAGCTCTTATAACCGTGCAAAACAGATGCAATATTGGAAGTTGAAAATAGTGTGATGATACTTGCCGCTCTTCTCATAAACGCAAAAATAGTGAATATTTTATAAGGGATTGTATTACATAGTTTCTGTGCATAATAGAAAATTTTCTAAGTGTAGTCTTTTTATTTTGCAAAAATATGGCAAAAAATGGAAATATTTTTTATTAAAATGAACTATTTCCTTACCAATTTGTAAGGTTCCTTCTTCATATAAATCTCTTGTAATTTTTAAATAAATCTCCATAATAAGAGCATATATGCTGGAATTCTGTCAGTGATTCTTAAGGGTTTTTGTATTGCCCAATTAAGGCTTATACCAAGCTTATCTGTGTAATGACAGAGACACCTTTAAAGCCCTATACCTGACAGAACATATGCTAAAGGATTTTATATTATGGCTAATTTTAAAAATTTACGTTCGGCGCCTACTTCTCACGCCGATGCATCAATTGATCAGGGATTGCGCGACTATATGTTGGGTGTCTATAATACAATGGCCATTGGTTTGCTTATTACAGCTGCTGCCGCTTATGTAATTGTATCATTAGCAACGACAACAGATATGAACCAAGCAGCAGCTCAAATCAATAGCAGTGTTTATTTAACATCATTTGGAGTAACATTTTATACATCGCCATTCTCTTACATTGTTATGTTTGCACCACTCATAGCAGTTTTATTCCTCAGTTTTAAAATTAATACATTGAGCACAAATGCTGCTCGTAGCCTCTTTTTTGGTTATGCTGCTCTGGTTGGTCTTTCACTGTCTTCAATCGTTTTGCGCTATACGACAGAAAGTGTTGTGCAAACCTTTGTCATTTCCGCCGCAACTTTTGGAGCTCTTTCACTTTATGGATACACAACAAAGCGTGATCTCACAGCAATCGGTTCATTCTTATTCATTGGATTGATCGGCTTGTTGCTTTCCATGATTGTGAACATTTTTCTTGGATCAAGCGCTTTGCAGTTTGCTATCTCTGTGATTGGTGTTTTTATCTTTGCTGGTTTAACAGCCTACGATACCCAGAGCATTAAGTTGATGTATTATGAAGGAGATGAAAGCGATACCAGAGGACGTAAAGTTATTATGGGCGCGCTGAATCTTTATCTTGATTTCATCAATATGTTTGTCTTCTTGCTACAGTTTCTTGGCTCAAACCGTGATTGATTGCAAAAATCATTACTTAATTAAAGAACCTTGTTTCTAAAAGAGACAAGGTTCTTTTGTTTTTAGTGTAAATCTTTACCCTCTGCTTCTTAGAAACTATTCTTTTCGCAAAATGACAAAAATCCCTTATAAGCAAAAATTCCCTTGGTTTACCGGTTTTATCCAACAAAAACTCCATAGCTCCCTTTTAAATACAACTCACAGCCGCTCTCATCATCAATCAAACATCGTCAATCAAAATAGTAATTATGATCTGACCGTTGCTTCCTATAATGTGCATAAATGTGTAGGTGTTGATAAAGTTTTTAATCCTACAAGAATTGTCCGTGTTATTACTGAATTACAAGTTGATATCCTTGCTCTTCAAGAAGCAGATAAACGTTTTGGGGAACGCATCGGTTTGATTAATCTTCAGCTATTAAAAGCTGAAACCGGTTTGATTCCTGTACCTCTTAATACTATGTCACCTCATGGCCATGGTTGGCATGGGAATGCTCTTTTTTTGCAAAAGGGATATGTACGTGATACTTTACAAGTCACTCTTCCTAGTATTGAACCACGTGGGGCTGTAATTGTAGAGTTGGAAATGGCAGCAGGCCCTATTCGTATTATTGCGGCTCATTTTGGCTTATTACGTTACTCTCGTAAACAACAAACAAAAATGCTCCTTGAAATTTTCCAAAAACGCCCCCTTATGCCTACACTCCTCATAGGAGATTTTAATGAATGGCGAATGGGAAAAGGCTCATCTTTAAATCATTTTTCTCCCTATTTTGATAGCACTTTTGAAGTTGTACCAAGCTTTCCCTCTCGTTTTCCTTTATTAGCCCTTGATAGAGTTTTTTCTTTTCCCCACCAATTGGTAACAAGTATTGAAAATCATTATTCACCACTTGCACGCATTGCTTCAGATCATTTGCCTATCAAAGCCTATCTTAATCTTTCCAACGCAATCAATATTCTTAAAAATAAATAAAAAAATTAATGTGCCTCATCCCAATTTTGAGCCGTCATAACTTTTACTTCAAGCGGGACAGATAAAGATAGAACCGGTATTGTAGCATTTTCCATAACATTTTTAACAACAGTCATGGTTTTTTTACTTTCTTCTTCTGGTACTTCAAAAATCAGTTCATCATGAACTTGCAGCAACATTTTTGCTGATAGTTTTTCTTCTTTTAAAGCATCTCCCATATGTATCATAGCGCGGCGAATAATATCTGCTGCAGAACCTTGAATTGGAGCATTGATAGCTGCCCGCTCATTAAGAGAACGAATTTTTACATTCTTTGCTTTTATCTCTGGATAATGGATACGACGTCCAAAAATTGTTTCTACATAACCATTTTCACGTGCAAAGATTTTGGTCTTCTCCATATAATCTTTAATTCCTGGAAATCTTTCAAAATACAGTTGAATATAACGACCCGCTTCTTGGCGTGAAATTCCCAATTGATTAGCTAGTCCAAAAGCTGAAATACCATAAATAATACCAAAATTAATCGCTTTTGCACGCCGTCGTATATCTGAATGCATTCCTTCTATCGCAACACCAAACATTTGTGATGCCGTTATAGCGTGAATATCATGCCCTTTAGCAAAAGCTTTTTTTAATGCTTTTATATCCGCAATATGTGCAAGAATGCGCAACTCAATCTGACTATAATCAGCAGAAAGTAACACATGTCCTTTGGGAGCAATAAAAGCTGTTCGAATTTTACGTCCTTCAGCAGTTCGCACTGGAATATTTTGCAAATTTGGCTCTGATGATGATAACCGACCTGTTGATGTTATTGCCAAAGAATAATTTGTATGAACTCGCCCTGTTTTTGAAAAAATATAAGAAGGCAAGGCATCTGTATAGGTAGATTTTAGCTTTGAAAGTTGACGCCACTCAATAATTTTACGCGGTAAAATATGACCTTCAGCAGCCAACTCTTCTAAGGTCCGTGCAGAAGTTGACCATTGTCCACCCTTAGTTTTAGCGCCTCCAGGCAATCCCATTTTGCCAAAAAGGATATCCCCTAATTGCTTTGGCGAAGCAAGATTAAACTTTTCATCAGCTTGTTTGTAAATTTCCTCTTCTAGAATCAAAGCAGCTTGTGCTAACTCTCCTGAAAGACGCAATAAAATCTGCCTATCAATAAGAATCCCCCGTTCTTCCATTCTTGCAAGAACTTCTACAAGAGGCCGATCAAGACGTTCATAAATTTTTGTCATTCCACGAGCAACAAGTTGCGGTTTCAATACTTGCCAAAGACGTAGCTTTATATCAGCATCTTCCGCCGCATAAAGGGTTGCTTGTTTTAAATCTACTTGTGCAAAAGAAGTAATTTTTTTCCCGTTATGCGTTAAATCTTTATAGACAATTGGTTTATGCTCAAGCCAACGTTCAGACAAATCATCCATATTATGGGTTAACATTCCAGCATCAAAAGCATATGATAAAAGCATGATGTCGTCAAAAGAGCTTATCATAATGTCGTATTGCTTCATCACCAACCAATCATATTTTATATTATGACCAATTTTTAACACCGCTGAATCTTCTAATATCGGTTTTAAAAGTGCTAAAGCTTTTTGGGCCTCAATCTGTGAGGCAATGCGCCCGCCCCTCAAAAGATCCTCTTCTCCTTCATCAAAATGTTCAAGAGGTATATAAGCTGCTTTTTCCGGCTGTAATGCGAGTGAAAAACCAACAAGCTTTGCTTGCATCGGATCAAGAGATGTTGTTTTAGTATCAAAAGCGAAAAAACCCTGCTCTTGTGCTTGTGATAACCAGTCTTTTAAAATTTCCTCATCAAGAATTGTTGTATAAGCATCTCTTGTAATTTTTTGAGTCAGCGCTTGATCTTTACGTTTTTGTGCAAAAACTTGTGGAGAATTTTCAGAAAAATTATGAAGAGATGCGCGCTCAGTATTCTTGATATAAGAATCATGCCTGATATCAGAATCATTCCTGGGGCTTAGTTTTTCCCATTCAACATCTATATCAAGTGCGTCAATAACAGCTGCATCGCATGTCGTTGCCTCTGCCACGCGACGCGTTAATGTTGAAAACTCCATCGCTTTCAAAAAAGCAATTAAACGTGGACCATCTTGTGGCTCCAAAATAAAATCATCTAAATCATTATCTATAGGAACATCTGTTTTAAGCCTGACAAGTTCACGAGATATTTTAACTTGTTCTCTATAAACTTGAATGTTTTCACGTCGTTTTGTTTGTTTAATTTCTGTTAAGTTTTGCAATAAAAGATCAAGAGAACCAAATTCATTTAACAACTGAGCTGCAGTTTTTGGACCAATGCCTGGAATACCCGGTACATTATCCGTTGAATCTCCAATTAATGCTTGTAAATCAATCATTTTTTCAGGCGCAACACCCCATTTTTCTATAACTTCCGAGATACCTATATGCTTATCTTTCATTCCATCATACAAAGATACATGCGTATTTACGAGTTGCATAAGATCCTTATCAGAAGAAATAATGGTTGTTTTTGCCCCAACCTTTGTTGCCAACTTTGCATAGGTAGCAATTAAATCATCCGCTTCAAAGCCTTCCTTTTCAATACAAGGCAAATTAAAAGCCTTCGTTGCTTGGCGTATTAGCGCAAATTGAGGAATTAGATCTTCAGGAGGTTCAACGCGATTCGCTTTATATTCAGGATAAATTTGTTTCCGAAAAGTATCAGATGAATAATCAAAAATAACAGCAAAATGTGTTGGAACAACACCCGTAGCTGTATTACGAGCATCACAAAGTAATTTCCATAACATATTGCAAAAACCAGCTACTGCTCCTACAGGAAGTCCATCCTTTTTACGTTTTAAAGGCGGCAAAGCATAATAAGCACGAAAAATATAGCCTGATCCGTCAACCAAAAAAAGATGATCTGTTGCTTTCATAACAATTTTTTCTCCATTTCAGCTAAAAAAACAAATTACCCTTATATATTTTTTCACTTTGCCTCTAAAAAGCCATTTTTTCTCTTCATAAAACGTGAAGTCGTTGCACTTTATATTAAGTACCTAGAGCTTTTCTTTGCTGTTACAGGATTAATAGCTTTCATTTTGCTCCTCCTATGATAGCTGAGGTACGATGTAGCGACAGGGTCGTTGTGGTGTTCCCCTCCCCACAACGACCGTTTTTTTTGACATCTATATTCTTTAATTTCAATCGTGACTCTTTTAGATAAAAGATGATGTTATTCATGAATTTTGAAGTTTTTCCACAGAGCTTTTTCACCCATTTTGTAGATAAAATCAGCGTGTAACTTTTTTTCTTGCGTACTCAATCTTGAAGGTAAAACCTGTGGGCGAATTTTAACGGCATAAGATGTATCTTTATCGTTCTGGATATGTTCATCAATACCCCTTCTGTTATCAAAACCCAATACACCTTGCTTTCCACCGATGAGCTCAATATAAACATCAGCTAGAATCTCTGCATCAAGCAAAGCACCATGAAGAACACGATGGCTGTTATCAATTCCAAAACGTTTGCATAAAATATCAAGAGAATTAGGACCCATAGGAAATTTACGCCGCGCCATAGCCAATGTATCAAGAATATTATCAACACTGATAAGCGGTTTGTTGACGCGTTTTAATTCTGCATTAATAAAACCAATATCAAAACTCGCATTATGCGCAATCATTGTCGCGTCTTTGATAAATTCCAAAAATTCATCAACAATATCACTAAAACTTTTCTCGTTTTTCAAGCGTTCATTGGTTAATCCGTGAATTGCTACAACTTCATCAGGAATAATAACGCCTTCAGGGTTTAAATAAACATGAAATTGGCGTCCTGTGAGATAACGATCAACCATTTCTACACAACCAATTTCGATTATGCGATCTTTCTCTTTATCTAAACCTGTTGTTTCTGTATCAAAAATAATTTCACGCATGATTTTAATTCTTTAGCAATTTTTTTATCATATCAAAAACCTGTTGACGGGTATTTTCTAAATCTTTCCCTGTATCAATAATAAAATCAGCACGTTCTCGTTTTTTTTCATCTGGCATTTGTTGAGCATTGATAAAGGCAAATTTTTTCTCATTCATACCTTGGCGAATCATGACACGTTCTTTTTGTATTTCTGGTGGAGCAGAAACAACAATAACGCTATCCACACGACTTTCACCATTTTTTTCAAACAAAAGTGGAATATCAAGAATAACTAATTTTTTCCCTTGTTCACGCGCTATATCAATAAATTCCCTTTCTTTTTCTTGTACCAAAGGATGAATTATTTTTTCTAATTTTTGTAATTTTTCTTTATCATCAATCAAAATTTCAGAAAGTTTCAAACGATTAACTTCACCGTTTTCAACAACACCAGGAAAAATACGCTCTATGAATGACAAAGCTGGCTCACTTTTATAAAGCTGTTTTACTGCTTCATCAGCACTAAAAACAGAAATACCCGCTTGCTTGAAAAAATCAGCAACTGTTGATTTTCCCATAGCAATTGATCCCGTTAATCCTACGATCTTCATTCTCTTTTTTCACTCATATCATCTAAAATGGCTGTCCGTAACGCTTTTGTCACCTGTGGTCTTATTCCAAACCACTGTTCAAACCCTATAACAGCCTGATGTAGAAGCATCCCAAGCCCATCAACCGTCTTGAGATCACAAGCCTTTGCCTGTTGTAAAAAAGGAGTTATCAATGGTGTATAAATAATATCTGTTACTAACGCCGTTTTTTTTGCTTTATGAAAATCGCAAAAAAAAGAATCACTTTTTTCTTCTGGAATTTTTATGCCAATAGATGTTGTATTAACAATCAAATCAACTTGATGAAGTATTTCATGGATTTTATGCCAATCGTAAACTTTAATGATTTTTCCAAAATGCTGAGCTAAATTATCAGCACGTTGTTTTGTACGGTTAATTAAATAAATCTGTTCAAATCCGCGTTTTTTTAAGGCATATATGATAGCGCGTGCGGCACCACCTGCTCCAAAAACAAGAGCTGTTTCCCCTCCCCAATCAGATGCAAAATCATCAAGATTAGCGCTAAAACCATAGGCATCACTATTCGTGGCACAAAGCTTATCTCCTTCATACCAAAGTGTATTAACAGCACCAATCATTGTTGCTCTCTCATCTTTATAATCTGCTAAACGAAAAGCTTCCTGTTTATAAGGCAAAGTAACATTTCCTCCACAAAAGCCTATTTTTTGTAAAGACGCAATAAAATGACTGAATTCTTCAGATGTTACTTCTTGTGCAATATATTCTCCTTGTAAACCATATTGTTTAAGCCAAAAATTGTGAATTTTTGGCGATTTTGAATGATGAATTGGAGAACCAACAACAAAAGCACGCGGATAATTTGTTTTTTTTATTGTTAAGTCAACCATCAATAATTCCTAAGTGGCGTAGTTTTATGAGTAGAGGCAGCAAAGGTAAACCAACAATGGTAAAAAAATCTCCTTCAATTTTTTCAAAGAGATGAATTCCTTCTCCTTCAATTTGATATACTCCCACGCTGTTTAAAACATCTTTTCCTACGCGTGCTAAATAACGTTCAATAAATTCTGATGAGAGTAAACGGACGGACATATGTGCACTAAAAGCTTCAACCCAAATTTTTTGACCATTTTTAAATAAAGCTACTGCACTATGAAGAGAATGGGCTTTTCCTGATAACTCACATAAACGTTGATGTGCTTCTTTAATATTTTTTGCTTTGTGAAAAACTTGACCTTCCAAATCAAGAACTTGATCACAACCAATAACGAAAGCATCAGGAAAACGATCTGAAACATTTTTTGCTTTTGCACTCGCAAGAAAACAGCTGAGTTCTTTAGGTTTTTTTTCTTTTGCTTTTTTTTCTACTTCTCTTTCATCAAAAGAAGCTCCTTCAATGGAAAAATTTAAGCCTGCTTTTTTTAATAATTTTGCACGATAAAAACTAAGAGATGCTAATATTAAAGTATCTGCGTTCATGAGAATTTTCTCTCATTTCCTTCACGAAATCGTGATAACAGTTCAAATATTGCAGCAGCAGTTTCTTCAATAGAACGTCTTGTGACATCAATAATAGGCCAACCAAAACGTTCGCAAATGCGTTTTGCATAGATTAATTCTTCAGCTATGTTGATACGATTTGTATAATTATCAAGAGCAAAACTTTCTCCCAAATCTCGATTTTGGCGGATATGTGAGATTCTTTCAGCTGAAGCAATTAAACCAATAATTAAAGAATTTTTTGCCTCTAAAAGGGATTCTGGCAAATCAATATTAGGAATAAGAGGAATATTAGCCGTTTTTATTCCGCGATTTGCTAAATAGATACTTGTTGGCGTTTTAGAGGTTCTTGAAATTCCCACAAGGATCACATCTGCTTCGGATAAGCTACTGGAAGACTGTCCATCGTCATGCTCTATTGTAAAATCCAGTGCCTCAATACGGCGAAAATAATCTGCATTAAGATCATGTTGTGCGCTCGCACGTAAATGTGTTGGCATTCCAAGGTAAGACTGAAAAGCATTTAAAACAGGATGCAATATATCAATACAGGGAACTTTCATTTTTTTACACCTTTTTTGAAGGAGAAGTTTAAATTCTTCATCAATCATTGTGTAAAGAACAATACCTGGCTCTTGTTGTATTTCATTAAGAGCTTTCTGTAACTGTATTCTATTACGAATCATAGGATAGATATGCTCTGTTGCCTGAATCATTGCATATTGCGATGCTACAGCTCTTCCAACAGAAATTAATGTTTCTCCTGTTGCATCAGAAAGCATGTGTAAATGAAAGAATTTTTTTTCTTTTGTCACAAAAATTTTAACTCCTTGTTAAGACATGTGTATATATCCTCACCGTTTTTTATAAAACTAAAATTTATGAAAAATTCTCCTTTTTTATGCACAAATTAAATGCTTGTGATAATTTAATCCCTCTTATAAAAAAAGAGGGGATAATATCTTTAAAATAGTGATATTTTTATTCTTTTTTCAGTTCCTTCTGTGGATAAAATTGAGGATAAATAATAATCCACACTAAACACAGTTATAAATAAGAATAATCCTTTCTTTAATATAGATTTATTAATATAAATTTCTGTAAAAAATACTTTTGAATAGCATTTCATTAATGCTATAATTCTAACTCACATTTTTGTTATTAAAATAATTAAATACTATTTGGATTTTATATTTTTTCAAGTTTTTCATATAATTACTTAATATTACAGGAACAAATTTCATATAAATGGTACTTGCAGATTAAAAAAATTGAGTGTAGGATATTTTTTCTTAATAATATTTCACTCATAAATTTCCATAAATTATTTAGAACAATCTTCTCCTTAATTACAAAGAGCATATTTCATGCAAAAAATGAAACTACAAGAACTTAAAAGCAAAAATCCCGTTGAGCTTGTTTCTTTTGCTGAAACATTAGAAGTTGAAAATGCCTCCCTTATGCGCAAACAAGAATTAATGTTTGCTATCTTGAAAAAACTTGCTCTACAAGACGTTGAAATTATAGGAGAAGGTGTTGTTGAAGTTTTACAAGACGGATTTGGATTTTTGAGATCTGCTGATGCTAATTATCTTCCTGGTCCTGATGATATTTATCTTTCACCTGCACAAATACAGTCGTTTTCTTTAAAAACAGGCGATACAATTGAAGGACCCATACGTAGTCCAAAAGAGGGAGAACGTTATTTTGCTCTCCTTAAAATTAATACAATTAATTTCGAAAAACCTGAAAAGATTCGTTATAAAATCCACTTTGATAATCTTACTCCTCTTTATTCAAATGAACGTTTCCAAATGGAAATACAAGATCCTACAGAGAAAGATATGTCATCACGCGTGATTGATTTGATATCTCCATTGGGAAAAGGACAAAGAGGGTTAATTGTAGCTCCTCCTCGAACGGGAAAAACAGTTTTACTTCAAAATATTGCTCATTCTATTACCACTAATCATCCTGAATGCTATCTCATTGTTCTTTTAATCGATGAACGACCAGAAGAAGTTACTGATATGCAGCGTTCAGTAAAAGGAGAAGTGGTTTCTTCTACTTTTGATGAACCAGCAATACGTCACGTACAAGTGGCAGAAATGGTCATTGAAAAAGCCAAACGTCTCGTTGAATATGGGCGTGATGTTGTTATTCTTCTCGATTCTATTACACGTCTTGGGCGTGCATATAATACAGTTGTTCCTTCTTCGGGTAAAGTTTTAACAGGTGGTGTGGATGCAAATGCCCTCCAGCGTCCAAAACGTTTTTTTGGTGCAGCACGTAATATTGAAGAAGGCGGATCTTTAACTATTATTGCAACGGCTTTGATTGATACAGGAAGTCGTATGGATGAGGTTATTTTTGAAGAATTTAAAGGAACAGGTAATTCGGAAATTGTTCTTGATCGAAAAGTTGCTGATAAACGTATTTTCCCTGCTATGGATATTTTAAAGTCAGGAACGCGTAAAGAAGAACTTCTGGTAGAACGACAAGATTTACACAAAATTTTTGTTCTTCGTCGTATTTTAGCATCTATGAATGTAACAGATGCAATTGAATTTTTGATTGATAAATTAAAGCAAACAAAAAATAATAGTGAATTTTTTGATTCAATGAATACGTAGAGTCATTAAAGTTTTTATTAGGATAAAACCTGTGGATACAATCTTTGCTGTTTCGAGTGGATTGTTACCTTCAGGGGTTGCAGTCATTCGGCTTTCTGGTCCTCATGTTGTGGATATAGTTAAAACGCTTTGTGGTCGTTTACCTAAAGCACGTTTTATGCATTATGGAAATCTTACTGCTCGTGATGGTAGTTTTTTAGATTCTGGTTTAACTGTTTTTTTTCCTGCTCCTCATAGTTTTACGGGGGAAGATTGTGCAGAATTCCATTTACATGGAGGAAAAGCAGTCGTTAATCGTTTTCTTGATGAATTATCGACATTTTCTGGATGCCGTATTGCAGAGGCAGGTGAATTTTCACGTCGTGCTTTTATGGAAGGAAAATTAGATCTTGTTCAAGCAGAAGGTCTTGCTGATTTAATAGAAGCAGAAACGGAAAGCCAACGGCGTTTAGCTGTTATGGGTACAAGTGGACATTTAACGACGCTTTATAGTGATTGGCGTCATAAGCTTATGAAGGCGCGTGCTTTTATTGAGGCAGAACTTGATTTTGTTGATGAAGCAGATATTCCCAACGCAATATCTGATAAAGTTTGGAAAGATGTTGAGGATCTTTGTACTTCTATTCGGGAATATATTACTGAAGGAGAACGTGCGAGTATTTTACGTGATGGATTAAAAATTGTTATTGCTGGTGCTCCAAATTCTGGAAAATCAAGCATTATGAATCGCCTTTCAGGAAGATCTGTTGCTATTGTAACGGAAGAAGCAGGAACAACCCGTGATGCTTTAGAAATGAGAATTATTCTTGGTGGTTTACCTATTTTTTTAACAGATACTGCTGGTTTTAGAAAAACAGAAAATAAAATAGAACAGATGGGAATAGAAGTTGCTAAACAGCATGTTATGGAAGCTGATTTGGTTATTTTGGTTTATGATATAGGAAATCCTACGCAAGTTGATTTACCAGAAACATCGGCTGAAATATGGTGTGTTGGCAATAAGCTTGATCTTTATAAAAAAAATGATCAGCGTTGGTCTATACAATTTTCCGCATTAACTGGTTTAAATTTTGATTATTTTATAAAAGAACTTGAATCATTTTGTCATTATCGTGCTTCTGAAATTGGAAATATTGTTCCAGCACGTAAAAGGCAACTTCAATTATTAAAGCAGGCTGTTAAAGAGATTGAATTTTCTCTTAATTATCATTCTCTTGATCTCAGTTTACGTGCAGAACATCTCCGTTGTGCAAGTGATTTTCTTGGGAAAATTACAGGAGATATTGATGTTGAAGATTTGCTTGATATTATTTTTTCAGAATTTTGTGTTGGTAAATAATGATTCACGTGAAACATTGATTATTTCATAGACAGATTATAAAGATTATGTAATTTATATCCTGTTTCACGTGAAACCTTGTAATATTTTCTACGGAATGAATTAAATGCAATCATATGATGTTGTTATTGTTGGTGGTGGTCATGCTGGCTGTGAAGCGTCTTCAGCTTCAGCACGTGTAGGAGCCAAAACAGTGCTTGTTACACATAAAATATCAGCACTGGGAACAATGTCGTGTAATCCTGCTATTGGTGGACTTGGAAAAGGGCATCTAGTTCGTGAAATAGATGCGTTAGATGGTCTTATGGGAAGAGCAGCAGATGCTGCTGGAATTCAGTTTAGACTACTTAATAGAAGTAAAGGACCGGCAGTAAGAGGACCACGGACACAGGCAGATAGACAACTTTATAAAAAAGCAATTCAAAAATTATTAAAAGAACAAGAAAATCTTACTCTTATTGAGGATGAAGTTATTGATCTGGTTGTTAAAGATAATTGTGTATCAGGTGTTATTTTAAAAAAACAAGGAACAATTTTTTCTGGTGCTGTTGTTTTAACAACAGGTACATTTTTAAATGGCTTTATTCATATTGGTAATAAAACATGGGCTGCTGGTCGTATGGGAGATCAGTCAAGTGTAAAACTTGCTGAACATTTGAAAAAATATCATATAAAATTTGGACGATTAAAAACAGGAACCCCTGCTCGTTTGAGTAAAAAAACAATTGCTTGGGAAGCTCTCCAAAAACAACAAGCAGATGAAAATCCCATACCCTTTTCTCTTTTAACAGAGAAAATTGAACAACCACAAATTGAATGTGCAATAACACGTACAAATGAGAAAACACATCAAATTATTCGCGAGAATATTTATCGCTCTGCTTTATATTCTGGAAATATTGAAGGGTTAGGACCACGTTATTGTCCTTCTGTTGAAGATAAAATTGTGAAATTTGGAGAACGTGATGGACATCAGATCTTTCTGGAACCAGAAGGATTAAATGATGATACTGTTTATCCAAATGGTCTTTCTACTTCTCTTCCTGAAGATGTACAAATTTCTCTATTGAAAACCATTGAAGGATTGGAAAATGCTATAGTTTTGCAACCTGGTTATGCTATTGAATATGATTTTGTTAATCCACAACAATTAACGAGAAACTTAGAATTACGTTCTTTACCGGGTTTGTTCTTAGCAGGCCAAATTAATGGTACAACAGGATATGAGGAAGCAGCAGCACAAGGACTTTTAGCTGGATTAAATGCTGCACGTAAAGTAGGTAAATTAGATGAAATACTTATAAGTCGTTCTACTGCTTATATTGGTGTTATGATTGATGATTTGGTTTCACGTGGTGTTTGTGAACCTTATAGGATGTTTACATCACGTGCTGAATTTCGTTTATCTTTACGATCTGATAATGCTGATACGCGTTTAACACCTTTGGCACAAAAATGGGGTATTGTGAGTAAAATACGTTGGGAATGTTATCAGAAAAAACAACAACGGCTTGATCAAGCACGATCAATATGTCAAAATCTTTTTTTAACACCCAATGAAGCTTCTGCTCATGGATTACATGTTAATCATGATGGAATTCGGCGTTCGGCTTATGATTTTCTTGCTTATCCTCATATGAACTTAGAGCGTCTTTCAAATTTTTGGCCACAATTACAAACAATTGATTCTAAAACAGCAGAATCTTTAGAAATTGAAGCACAATATGCGGTTTATTTAGATAAACAAGCACAAGATATTGCCTCTCTTCAGAGAGATGAGCGTTTAGAAATTCCTTCTTCTCTTGATGTTCAGGCAATTTCAGGTATTTCAAATGAACTTAAATCAAAAATTCAAGAAGTGTCGCCGCGTTCAATTGCTGATGCACAAAAAATTGATGGCATGACACCCGCCGCGTTATCGCTTATTATTACACATATTCAACGTCAACGACGTGAAAAGGCTAAAACAGCTTAATGAATTTTTCTACAGAAAAAAAATATCAACAATTATTAAATATTGTTCCTTCTGTTTCACGTGAAACGATGGAAAATTTAATTCAGTTTGAGTCTTTAATACTTCAGTGGAATACACATATTAATTTGATATCTGCTACAACTATACCAGATCTATGGACACGACATATTCTAGATTCAGCACAAATTTTTCCTTTGTATGCTCATTCTTTACATTGGTGTGATTTAGGATCAGGAGGAGGTTTTCCTGCAATTGTGATTGCTATCTTTTTGAAAGAAAAAAAAACAGCACATATTAATCTTGTTGAAAGTAATGGGAAAAAAGTTGCTTTTTTGCGAACAGTTATTGCTCAACTTAATCTTCCAGCAACGGTTTATCACGCTAGAATTGAAGATATATATCAAAAAATTCCCATATCTGATATTATAACGGCACGGGGATTAGCGCCGCTTGATACTCTTTTACAACTCATTTTTCCTTTATTAACAGAAAAAACAATAGCTCTTTTGCAAAAAGGTCGGGATTACGCTACAGAAATAAAAAATGCCTCTGCCAATTGGCACTTTGATCTGTTAAAACATAAAAGTAAAGTTGATGAAAATTCTGTTATTTTGGAAATTTCTCATATTCGATCATATAGAGGGTAGAGCAAAATGAGCGAAACACGAATTATCGCTATTGCAAACCAAAAGGGTGGAGTCGGAAAAACAACCACAGCAATTAATCTTGCTACAGCTTTAGCGGCTATTGGTGAAAATGTCCTTATTATGGATGTTGATCCACAAGGTAATGCTAGTACAGGTTTAGGGATTGATCGTAATAGCCGTCCTTTATCTTCTTATGATGTTTTGGTTTCGGGCGTTTCAATTACACAGGCGGCTTTAAAAACAGCCGTACCCAATCTTTATATAGTTCCCTCTACACTTGATCTCTTAGGTGTGGAAATGGAAATTTCTTCATCAAAAGATCGCATACAACGCTTACGTAAAGCTCTCTATGATGATCCGGAAATGGAAGAAAAATTCAATTATATTTTAATTGATTGTCCTCCCTCCCTTAATCTTTTAACACTTAATGCTATGGGGGCTGCGGATTCTGTTTTAGTGCCTATGCAGTGTGAGTTTTTAGCACTTGAAGGTTTAAGTCAATTACTTGAAACAGTAAAACAAGTGCGATCCGTACTTAATCCATCTTTAGAAATCCAAGGTATTGTTTTAACAATGTATGATGGACGTAATAACCTTTCAAATCAAGTTGTTGAAGATGTACGTTCTTTTATGGGAGATAAAGTTTATCGTACTGTTATTCCACGAAATGTAAGAGTATCAGAAGCGCCTTCTTTTGGCAAACCTGTATTGCTTTATGATCTTAAATGTGCTGGAAGCCAAGCTTATTTGCGTCTAGCATCAGAAATGATTCAACGTGAAAAACAAGCACGTGCTGCTGCTTAAAAATGTAAAAAATTTTGTAAGAAAATTCAAAGAGCAAAATTATGAACGATGATCTATCAAAAAAAAGACTAGGACGTGGATTAGCGGCATTGATTGGAGATATCAATTTAAACAACAATATTGCACGTTCATCAAGCTTTGATAAATTAAATGAATCCGGTAGTATTTCTGAGCGATTTATTTCTATTGAATCTATTTCATGTAATCCTCACAATCCTCGGCGTCATTTTACTGAAACAGAGCTTGATAATTTGACACAATCAATTCGTCAACACGGTGTGGTTCAACCGGTTATTGTGAGACCTTTAAGAGATCATCCTCATCGGTTTGAATTGATTGCGGGTGAACGGCGCTGGCGTGCAGCACAACGTGCAAATTTAAGTCAATTACCCGTTATTATTCGTGATGTGGACGATAAAACGGCTTTGGAATTGGCAATTATTGAAAATGTTCAACGTGCAGATCTTAATCCTATCGAAGAAGCAAAGGGATATGAGATGCTTCTAAATGAACATGATTATACACAAGTAGATTTAGCGCAAGTTATAGGAAAAAGTCGTAGTCATGTTGCAAATACGCTTCGTTTGTTAAAACTTCCAGAAAAAGTACAACAATTCTTAACTGATGGACAACTTTCTGCAGGTCATGCACGTTGTCTTATAACCGTTGATGACCCACAAAATTTAGCTGAGAAAATTATTCGTGAAGGGCTTTCTGTACGTCAAACAGAAATACTTGCATATGAGCAAGCTAATCCTAAAACTAAAAAACGTACCAATTTGGAGAAAGATGCTGAAACAAAATCTTTAGAAAAATTACTTGCAGATGTGATAGGAATGAAAGTTATTATTCGACATGGTAAAAAAGGTGGAGATTTAAAAATACATTACTCTTCATTAGAACAATTAGATGAAATTTGTCGGCGTTTACAAAGTTAATCAATTGTTCTAAAAAGTTTTTTAACAGTTATCTTTTAAAATTTTTATTATTCTATACATATGCTCTTTAGCAAATTCTATATTGCTTGAAGGTAAAAAGTTTTTTTCATAAGTAGAATTTTCTTCATCAGTAAGTACATACAATGTCGCTTGAAGTGCTAGGTGAGCAATAACAAACTCTTTCGGTGTTATATTATTTTCTTTTAAAATATTCACAAGTTTTTGTTTACTAGAAATATAGGTAGTGTAGTTTTCAATACTAGAGTGGATACTAGAATCATAAGTTATAAGATTATTTTTTGTTTCTGGAAGTAAGTTTTTACATTCTTTTTCAATTTTTTCCAGCTTTAAAAGAAAATCTTCCGTTAAGGGATAATTTGCAATGAGAGGTGCTATAAGAGAAGAATTATCTGTTTCCTTTTCCTCTGCCATTGTTTGTTGAATATGTATCACGAAAAGAAAAAGCAGGAACAAACGTAATACGAACTTACGCATGGTTAAAAATTATCCTTTCTTCTTCGAACTTCAGCAAAAACTTCTTCATCTGTTTTTTCTTCCATTACAAGGTTTCTTCGCAATACACTATCATCCCAGCGGAGAAAGGGATTGGTGGCTTTTTCTTGCCCTAAGGTTACTGGTAAAGTCATAGCGTTTTTTGCACGTAGCAAAAAAACTTCCTCTATTCTTTGGTGGAGTTTTTTATTATGTGGGTCAATTGTTAGTGCGAAAAGAGCGTTATTTTTTGTATATTCATGTCCACAATAAAGAAGTGTTTCATCAGGAAGTTTACGAAGTTTTTTTAAAGAATTCAGCATTTGTGCTGGTGTTCCTTCGAAAAGACGTCCACAGCCCAATGAAAAAAGTGTATCTCCAGCAAAGAGTAAATTCTTTTCAGGAAAATAGTAAGATAATGCGCCTAGAGTATGACCAGGTGTTGAAAGAGCTAAAAGAAGGTGTGAGCCAAAAGAAAAACTTTCATCAGGTTGAAGTGTTTTATCAAGATGATTGATCTTTTCTTTTTCTGCTTCTGGTCCGATAACCGTAGCGTTGTAAACTTGTTTTAATTCTGATAGGGCTTCTACATGGTCGTGATGATGATGAGTTACAAAAATAGTGTTAAGTGTCCAATTGCGGCGCTTTAAGGCATTGTGAATCGCTTTGCCTTCAGGAGCATCTATTGCAGCTGTCATACCACTTTTTTCATCATGAAGGAGTACACCGAAATTGTCTTCTCGACAAATAAACTGTTCAATCAACATATTTTTTCTCCCGAACAGTGTTTGGCGATGAATCTATAAAATAATCGGTAGTGATGATTTTTTTAAGAATCAGATTTGTCCTCTTCTGTAAAAAGTCCTTTTGAATGTTTTATAATTATAGGCATTTGGGTAAGCATGAAAAGGACTGTTATAGGCATGACGCCAAATACTTTGAAACTTGTCCAGAAATTATCGCTAAAATTACGCCAAATTATTTCATTCAAAATGGCAAGAAAAATGAAAAAAAACGCCCAACGATAGGTAAGTTTTTGCCAACCTAAATCATCAAGTTTTAAGGTAGAATCAAGAGCATAACGTAAAAGTGGTTTTTTAAAAAACATCCCACCAAAAAGTATAAAAGCAAATAAGCTATTAATGATTGTTGGTTTCATTTTTATGAAAGTTTCATTATGAAGCCAGAGAGTTAGAAAGCCAAAAACTAAAACAAATATTCCTGAAATAAGAGGCATAATAGGAATTTGTCTTGCAAGGATCCATGATAAGCTTAGGGAAATAATAATAGCCACCATAAAAATAGCTGTTGCAGGGAAAATAGGCTTACTAAAATTTTGAAAAAATCCAATGTTTTTTATCAGCCATTCTCCCTTATAATTGGCAAAAAAGAAGGCAACCAATGGACCCATTTCCAAAAGAAACTTAAGTGTTGGTGAGAGAGAAATTTTTTTATTGTTATTCATCTTTTTTTCAGAATTATTGTGTAAATTAAGATTAGATAAAGGCTGTTTCATGCGTGTTTTCCTGCAATAGTTTCGGCAAAGTCAGAAGCAGAAAAGGGTTGAAGATCTTCAATATCTTCTCCTATACCGATAAAATAAACGGGTAATTTATATTTTGCTGCTATAGCGACAAGAATTCCTCCTCGTGCAGTCCCATCTAGCTTTGTCATAACTAAACCATTAACACCAGCAATATCACGGAAAATGTCTACTTGGTTGAGTGCATTTTGTCCGGTTGTTGCATCAAGAGTTTGAAGGATTGTGTGGGGTGCTTGGGGGGTGTGTTTTTTTAAAACACGAATAATTTTTGCCAACTCATCCATTAATTCAGATTTATTTTGTAAACGCCCTGCTGTATCAATAATTAATACATCACTGTTTGTTTTTTTTGCTTTTTCATAAGCATCAAATGCTAAGCTGGCGGCATCTGCACCCAATTTTGTCGAAATAACAGGAGAATTGGTACGTTCACCCCAAATGTGTAATTGCTCAATAGCAGCGGCTCGGAAAGTATCACCTGCTGCCAGCATAACTTTTAATCCCCCTTCTGTTAATTTGGCTGAAAGTTTTCCAATAGTTGTCGTTTTTCCAGTGCCATTTACACCTACCAGCAAAATAACATGAGGTTTATGGCTGAGATCAAGTTCTAATGGTATTGCAACAGGTTCCAGAACTTTTTTGACCTCATCAGCTACAATAGTATGAATATCATTTGGGGAGAGGTTTTTTCCGTAACGACTGGAAGCTAAAGTATTTGTGATGCGTGTTGCCGTCTCTACACCTATGTCAGCTTGGATAAGAATATCTTCGAGCTCTTGCAATGTATCTTCATCAAGTTTTCTTTTAACAAAGAGATCGCCAATTGATCCGCTTAGGCGTTGTGAAGAAAGGGATAGGCCTTTTTTAAGGCGCCCAAACCACGCTGTCTTTTTTTGTTCAACAGAAGGTTCAGATAAAATTTCTTCATTCTTTTTTTCACGGATGTTGTCTGTGACAATAATTTTACCAGAAAAGGGAATTTTATCAGAATGGGATTCTAGAAATGGAGATTTTTCATCATATTTTGTAAGTATTGACTCTGGATTTTTTGTTTGTTCTTCTTTTTCTGTGTTTATAGAGATTTGATTATTTTTTGTCTTTTCATTTTTGTCTTTATTTTCTTCTATTATATCGCTTTTATCAGGAATAGAAATCTGTTGTTCAATTTCTTGCTCTTGAGATTTGTTAAAAGAGAATATTTTTTTTATAAAAGATTTAGTCATAAGAATTCTCCTGCTCAAGCAGCGTTTAATTTTGGAGGGACAGCAATCAATTTATCGCCATCATGATCAACGATAAGGGCTTGAACAATTGTTCCTGCTTTTGCACCTTTAACTTGTACAAGAGTATAATCTTCTGTTCGTCCGATTTCATCTTTTTCAACGAGAATTGTTTGCAGACTGTTTTGTAAATGAGCAAGATGCTTTTGGTAAGCCATATCACCTGCTTTACGCAATTTTTCAGCACGCAGCTTAACTATTTTACGGTTGATTTGTGGCATACGTGCGGCAGGTGTTCCTTCTCTTGGACTAAAGGGGAAGACATGGAGATGGGTTAAATTACAGTCTTTGATTAAGGCAAGACTATTTTGAAACATCTCTTCTGTTTCTGTAGGAAAACCAGCAATTAAGTCGGCACCATAAACCATTGTAGAACGTTTGGCACGCAATTCTTGGCAAAATTGAATGGCATGTTCGCGCAGATGACGCCGTTTCATCCGTTTTAAAATCATATTATCACCTGCTTGCAAAGATAAATGCAAATGGGGCATGATTCTTGTTTCATAAGCTAAAAGATTTATGAGTTCTTCGTCTGCTTCAATAGAGTCAATAGATGAGAGGCGTAATCGGGCTAAGTCAGGGACATGATGCAAAATAGCTGAAGTTAATTTTCCTAGAGTAGCTTTTCCAGGAAGATCGTGGCCATAACTTGTAAGGTCAACACCTGTAAGGACCACTTCTTGGATACCCCCACCTATCAGCTTTTTAATTTGTTCTATGACAACACCCATGGGAACTGAACGAGATGGTCCTCGTCCATAAGGAATAATGCAAAATGTACAGCGGTGATCGCATCCGTTTTGTACCTGTACAAAAGCGCGGGTGCGCTCTTGCATTGCACTGACCATATGTGGAGCAATTTTTTGTACTTCCATAATGTCATTGATATGCACCTTTTCAGAATGATTAATACCAAAATCAGGAAGTTGACGATAAGAATGAGCGTGAAGTTTATCTTCGTTTCCTAAAACAAGATCTACTTCTGTCATTGAGGCAAAATTTTGTGCTTCTGTTTGGGCTGCACACCCTGTTACAATGATACGCGTATGAGGATTTTCACGTCTTGCTTTGCGGATAGCTTGTTTTGCTTGTCGTACGGCTTCGGCAGTGACAGCACAGGTATTAAAGATAATAGCACCATCTTTAAGTTGATCTAGCCCTGAAGAAGTACTTTCTTTGCGAATGATTTCCGATTCGTAGCTATTAAGTCGACAACCAAAAGTTACAATTTCTATTGCCATCAGGAGTGATCCTTTTTGTAGCACCCTGTTAAAGGGCTTAAAAAACCACTAAAGTGATATTTAATTGGTCCTGTCATGATAATATGATCGTCTTCTCGGTAAAAAATATTAAGTGTTCCCTTAGGTAAATTTACATCAACATGGCGCTCTGTAAGTCCACGACGATAAGCAGCCACTGCACTTGCACAAGCAGCACTCCCACATGCTTGTGTTAATCCTGCCCCTCGCTCCCATGTACGTAAATTTAGACTTTTCTTTGACGTTATGCAAGCAATGGAAATATTGCACCGTTCGGGAAACAGGGGGTCATGTTCAAGTTTTGGCCCATATTTTTCTAATGGAATATGTTGAATATCATTTTCAACAAAAAAGATAGCATGGAGATTGCCAATGGATATGAGACAAGCGTCTTTTAGGGGACCAGCCATAATTTCTACGTGATTGGTATCAACTATTTCACGTGAAACAGGCATCTCTTTTGCATTGAAATTTGGGCATCCCATATCAACAGAAATGAGATTATCGGTTTGGTATTTTCCTTCAATAATTCCAGCGGGAGTTTCTAAATGAAATTTTTCACCAAAATTGTGATCTTTAAGCCATGCGATGACACAGCGGGTACCATTGCCACAAGCTTTAGCCATTGATCCGTCAGCATTCCATATTTCTATGCGGAAGTCGGTTTTTTTCTGGGTTGGTGTGTGGATAGCCATGATTTGATCAAAATGCATTTCAGGATCTGCCGACAAAGCAAGGATTGCTTGTGGTGTAAGAGCGTATGTGCTTTCACGCATATCAACAACAATAATTTGATTTCCAAGACCGTCCATTTTGCTAAATGGCGTTTTCATGAAACTTCTCTATTTCTAATGATTACTTATAAAAAGATATATGACTGAAAATATTATAAATTCCTAGTGTTTAATAAATATAAAATTGGGTACATAAATTATTTCTTTTAAAATAAGTGATTTTAATCTGTTTTTTTTAATTTGTTAATTTATCTTTGTAACTATAACAAATATTCGCTTAATTTTTTTGTGAACTTATTTATTGTCGTGGGAGAGAGTACAGACATGGCGTTTTCAAAAGTTTCGTTTTTCGTTGCACTATCAACTGTAATGTTTTTAGGGGGATGTTCAACAACACGGTTTGATGGTAATGACGATGGTAACGCATTAGAAGTTTTTTATCCATCTCAACAAATGACAATATTAGAAGCGTCTGATCTGTCGTCTACTTCTTCGTCGATATCTGAAGATGCAAACGCTCCGATGTATGAAAAAGGAGATTCTCAGAGCGATGGACGAATGGCTAGTCTCGAATTGCCAAGTAATGCCACTGATTTATTTCCTGCAAGTGTTGCTGGGGTATGGAATCTTTCTATGGGAGGAAAAGTTTGCCGGATTGCAACTCCACAAACAAAGTTTGGACAAGGGTACCGTGCTGGTCCTTTACACTGTCCAGGAATTGCTTCCCAAGTGAGATCGTGGGCTGTTAAAGGAAAAAGATTATATTTTTATAATAACTCTGGACGTGTTATCCTCGTTCTTTATTCTTCAAATGTTGATCGTTTTGAGGGACGTACACTTGATGATCATCCCGTTATTTTAAGTCGTTAAATCATTTTTGATCGTTTATGATAAACTAAACTAGACGGACAGATTCTTGAAAAGTATTTGTATTTTTCATTGAGATCAGTTTGAAAAAGGTTTTTTGGATGATTCTCGTTTCAACACGTTATAAGGAGCTTGTCGCTAAAGGAGAGGTTTGTTTTGATCCCGCTCAATTAGCTATAACAGAATATTTTGATCATTTATTAAAAAAAATTGCGGAACAAAATATCTCTCATTCTTTGCCTTGGATATTTTGCTCTTTCTTTAACAGAATATTTAAAAGGAAAAAACAAAATATTTCTTGCGTTGTAAAACAAGGAGATGAAACAGGTTTTTTTCAGGGACTGTATATTTATGGTGAAGTAGGACGGGGCAAAACCATGCTGATGGATTTGTTCTTTTCTTGTTTGCCTAAAGTTCATAAAAAGCGTGCCCATTTTAATGATTTTATGGCTGATGTGCATGAGCGTATTAATTCTTATCGTCAAGCATCTGGGTGTACAAAATTTAAACAAGATAATCCTATTTTAGCTGTTGCTAAAGATCTTGCACGAGAAGCAAAAGTACTTTGTTTTGATGAGTTTAGTGTAACGGATATTGCTGATGCTATGGTATTGGGGCGGCTTATTTCTGCTCTGTTTGATAAAGGAATTTTCTTTATTGCGACTTCAAATGTGGCGCCGGATAACCTTTATTGTAACGGTTTGAATCGTGAGCTCTTTTTGCCTTTTATTCAAGTTTTGAAAGCATATGTTCGTGTTGTTAATCTTGATGCAAAAACAGATTATCGCCTTGAAAAATCAAATCTACAACAGATGTATGTATCGCCGTTGGGGGTCCAAGCAAATGAATATATGGATCAAGCATGGGCACTTGTATTGCAAGGACATAAGGAGATGTCTGATGAGCTTTCTATAAAAGGGCGCTTTATTCCTATTCCGCGCTTTGGTGCAGGATGTGCTCGTTTTGATTATGGGGATTTATGTGCAAAGCCTTTGGCCGCAGCTGAATATTTGTTATTAGGAGAGCATTATCATACGATTTTTATTGATAATGTACCGGTCATGGATGATACATGTCGCAATGAAACAAAACGGTTTATTTTGCTTATTGATATTCTTTATGAGCGGCATATACGGTTGTTTATGTCGGCAGCCGCAGGGATAGGGGATTTGTATAAAGGGCATGCGCAGATTACGGAAACATTTGAATTTCAAAGAACACAATCACGTCTTTTCGAAATGCAAAGCTACGATTATTTAAAACTTTGGGAAGAACATTTTCTTTTGAAGAAGAAGCATTGATTATACTTTTACCTTTACGTAAACTGTCAAAACAATAACTTTTTGAAATTAAAGAAATATAATAATTCTGTTGTATTTTTTTTAAATTCACTTTATCGATACATCGTGATAATTTTCTAATAGTTGTTTCAGCGGAGGGTTGTTGTTTCTGTAAGGAGATAAATTTGTAAATTTCATTTCTTTACTCCTTTTTATGATATTGTTTGAATATGGTTGAAGTCAAAAATATTCAGTATACGGACGTTGATTGGGTGTGCGCTGAATTATCTAAAAGTTAGGAAAAAATAAAATGGCACGGAAAAAAATAGCTCTCATTGGTTCAGGTATGATTGGTGGTACTTTAGCACATATTATTGGGCTTAAAGAGCTTGCTGATGTGGTCTTATTTGATATTGCGGAAGGTGTGCCACAAGGTAAGGCTCTAGATATCGCCGAATCTTCTCCCGTTGATGGTTTTGATATCAGTCTAAAAGGTGCTAATGCTTATGAAGCAATTGAAGATGCTGATGTTGTTATTGTAACAGCAGGCGTTGCGCGAAAACCTGGTATGAGCCGTGATGAACTTTTGGGCATTAATTTAAAGGTTATGGAACAAGTTGGAGCTGGAATTAAAAAATACGCTTCTTCAGCGTTTGTTATTTGTATTACCAATCCCCTTGATGCGATGGTGTGGGCATTGCAGAAATTTTCAGGTCTCCCTACACATAAAGTAGTTGGTATGGCTGGTGTTCTTGATTCAGCGCGTTTTCGTCATTTTTTATCTGAGGAATTTAAGGTCTCTATTAGAGATGTGACAGCGTTTGTTTTAGGGGGGCACGGTGATACAATGGTTCCTCTCGTGCGTTATTCAACAGTTAGTGGTATTTCTTTGCCTGATCTTATAAAGATGGGCTGGACAACACAGGAAAGAATTGATCAAATTATCCAGCGTACCCGTGATGGCGGTGCAGAGATTGTTGGTTTGTTAAAAACAGGTTCTGCTTATTATGCACCAGCAGCTTCTGCTGTTTCTATGGCTGAGGCCTACCTAAAGGATACTAAGCGTGTTGTGCCTGTTGCAGCTTATCTTTCAGGAGAATATGGGGTTAATGATACCTATGTTGGGGTACCTGTTGTACTTGGTGCAGGTGGTGTTGAACGAGTCATTGAAATTGATCTTGACAAAGAAGAAAGAGGCGCTTTTGATCATTCAGTAAATGCGGTTAAAAAGCTTTGTGAAGCTTGTATTGCTCTTGTACCTAGTCTCAAGTAAATTGAACAAGATTTAATTCATTAAAATAAGTATTTAGAGTGTTAAAACTTTAGGATTAATAAGATCCATAAAAGAAAAGGACAAATGCATGAATATCCATGAGTATCAGGCCAAACGTCTGCTTCATGAATATGGAGCACCAATTGCAAATGGTGTCGCTGTTTATTCTGTAGAGCAAGCTGAAAAATGGGCGGAAAAATTGCCCGGACCTCTCTATGTGGTTAAAAGTCAGATACACGCTGGTGGTCGTGGTAAGGGTAAGTTTAAAGAACTTGGTCCTGATGCAAAGGGTGGTGTTCGGCTTGCACAATCTGTTGAAGAAGTTGTTGCAAATGTTCAAGAAATGCTTGGAAAAACTTTGGTAACCAAACAAACTGGTCCAGAGGGTAAGCAGGTCAACCGCCTTTATATTGAAGATGGTGCCGATATTGAACGGGAGCTTTATCTTTCACTTTTGGTTGATCGTAGCGTTGGTCGAATTGCTTTTGTTGTTTCAACAGAAGGTGGAATGGATATTGAAACGGTTGCTGAAGAGACACCAGAAAAAATATTCACGCTTCCCATTGATGCTGTAGAGGGTGTTACTTCAGCTGATTGTGCAAGACTTTGTGATGCGTTGAAACTACAAAGTAGTGCGCGAGAAGATGGTGAAAAGCTTTTTCCGATTCTCTATAAGGCATTTTGTGAAAAAGATATGAGCCTTTTAGAAATCAATCCGCTTATTGTGATGAAAGATGGTCACTTGCGTGTCCTTGATGCGAAAGTTTCTTTTGATAATAATGCTCTGTTTCGTCATCCAGATATTTTAGAATTGCGCGATCTTTCAGAAGAAGATCCAAAGGAAATAGAAGCATCAAAGCATGATCTTGCTTATGTTGCTCTTGAGGGTACGATTGGTTGCATGGTTAATGGTGCTGGGCTTGCTATGGCAACAATGGATATCATTAAGCTTTATGGAGCAGAGCCAGCGAATTTTTTAGATGTTGGTGGTGGAGCATCAAAAGAAAAGGTGACAGCTGCTTTTAAAATTATTACGGCCGATCCAAATGTTAAGGGCATTTTAGTTAACATTTTTGGTGGTATTATGCGTTGTGATGTCATTGCTGAAGGTGTGGTTGCTGCTGTTCGTGAGGTTGGTTTAAAGGTTCCCTTGGTTGTTCGTCTTGAAGGTACTAATGTTGAGCAAGGTAAAGCAATTATCAATGAGAGTGGTTTGAATGTTATTCCTGCTGATGATTTAGATGATGCTGCCCAAAAAATTGTTGCAGCCGTGAAGGGAGCTTAAGCTATGTCAATTCTTGTGAATAAAGAGACAAAAGTTCTAGTTCAAGGGCTTACAGGAAAAACAGGAACATTTCATACAGAACAGGCGCTTGCTTATCATGGTACGCAAATGGTTGGTGGCGTTAATCCTAAAAAGGGTGGAGAAACATGGGAAGGTTCAAAAGGCGAAACTCTTCCTATCTTTGCTAATGTTGCAGAAGCAAAAGAAAAAACAGGTGCGGATGCTTCCGTTATTTATGTTCCTCCTGCAGGGGCTGCGGCAGCTATTATAGAGGCTATTGAAGCTGAAATTCGTTTAATTATCTGTATTACGGAAGGTATTCCCGTTATGGATATGGTTAAAGTGAAGGCGCTATTAGAAAACTCAAAGTCTCGTCTTATTGGTCCTAATTGTCCCGGTATTCTTACACCAAATGAATGTAAAATTGGTATTATGCCTGGTTCTATTTTTAGAAAAGGTTCTGTTGGGGTTGTCTCGAGGTCGGGAACTTTAACTTATGAAGCCGTTTTTCAGACGAGTCAGGAAGGTCTCGGACAAACAACTGCTATAGGGATTGGTGGTGATCCTGTTAAGGGTACTGAATTTATTGATGTGTTGGAAATGTTTTTAGCGGATGATGAAACTCAGTCTATTGTTATGATTGGTGAGATTGGTGGTTCTGCTGAAGAAGAAGCCGCACAGTTTTTGCAAGATGAAGCAAGAAAAGGTCGTAAAAAGCCAGTTGTTGGCTTTATTGCTGGCCGTACGGCTCCTCCAGGACGTACAATGGGACATGCTGGTGCTGTTATTTCTGGTGGTAAAGGTGGAGCAGAAGATAAAATTGCGGCAATGGAATCAGCAGGGATTCGTGTGTCTTCTTCGCCATCACAGATAGGTAAGACTTTGATGTCAGTTTTGAAAGGCTAAAAGAAAGTTTCACCTGAATAAGAAAAGGTTCTTAGATTCAGGTGAAAAAGCTTGAGTATAAAAAGGTAAAACTTTTTTGAATGTTCGAATCACTGCTTGTTTGTAAGCATTTAAAGGTCAAAAAGAGATATAAGGAGACGGAATAAATGTTCCGGAGAAGTATATGGCAAGGCAGGACGAAATAAATAGCCTTTTTGCACAGACATCATTTCTTTATGGTGGGAATGCGGATTATATAGATCAACTTTATGCTCAATATGAAAAAGATCCTACCAGTGTTGATTCACAGTGGCGTGCTTTTTTTGAAGGACTTCATGATAATAAAGAAGATGTTCTTAAAAATGCTGAAGGAGCAACATGGCAGCGTGATCATTGGCCATTAAAAGCAGAGGGTGAATTGATTTCTGCTCTTGATGGTGATTGGTCTTCTCTTGAAAAATATTTTGGCGATAAATTAAAGGAAAAAGCAATAACAGGTGCTGCACAAAAGGGAAAAACTTCCAGTGAACAAGATATTATTCGTGCAACACGTGATTCCGTTCATGCAATTATGATGATTCGTGCGTTTCGAGAACGGGGACATCTTCATGCGCAACTTGACCCTCTTCAATTGGCCGAAAAACAAGAAGATTATAAGGAACTTTCTCCAGAAGCTTATGGTTTTACTCCAGCTGATTACGAGCGTCCCATTTTTATTGATAATGTTTTAGGGTTGGAATATGCAACTATTCCGCAAATGCTTGAGATTCTCAATCGTACCTATTGTTCAACAATCGGTGTGGAATATATGCATGTTTCTGATCCGGTTCAGAAAGTATGGCTTCAAGAACGCATTGAAGGGCGAGATAAAAAAAATTCTTTCACACAACAAGACAAGAAAGCTATTCTGAATAAGCTTATTCAGGCAGAAGGATTCGAACAGTTTTTAGACACTAAATATAAAGGTACAAAGCGTTTTGGACTCGATGGTGGTGAGGCGCTGATTCCCGCTCTTGAGCAGATTATCAAATGTGGTAGTGCTTTGGGGGTGCAGGAAGTTATTTTAGGAATGGCACATCGTGGTCGTTTAAATGTTCTTTCACAAGTTCTTGCCAAACCGCATAGGGCTATTTTTCATGAATTCAAAGGAGGGTCTTACAAGCCTGATGATGTGGAGGGATCCGGTGATGTCAAATATCATTTGGGAACTACCGCTGATCTGGACTTTGATGGTAAAAAAGTTCATTTATCGCTGTTGGCCAATCCATCTCATCTTGAGATTGTTGATCCGGTTGTTATGGGAAAAGCACGTGCTAAACAAGATCAACTTATGGGACCTGCGCATACTGATTTACTCCCATTAAGTGAGCGTTCAAAAGTGATGCCATTGCTTATTCATGGTGATGCTGCTTTTGCAGGACAAGGCGTTATCCAAGAAACTTTTGGTCTTTCAGGTCTTAAAGGTTATCGTGTTGCAGGCTCACTTCATGTTATTATCAATAACCAGATTGGTTTTACAACATCTCCACGTTTTTCACGTTCTTCGCCTTATCCATCAGATGTCGCAAAAATGATTGACGCACCAATTTTCCATGTGAATGGTGATGATCCTGAGGCAGTTGTTTTTGTTGCCAAAATAGCAACAGAGTTTCGCCAAATTTTCCATAAACCAGTGGTTATTGATATGTTTTGTTATCGCCGTTATGGGCATAATGAAGGTGATGAACCTTCCTTTACGCAGCCGCTTATGTATAAAGCAATACGTAATCATAAAACAACACTTCAACTTTATAGTGACCAATTGGTAGCAGAAGGAATGGTTACTTCAGAAGAGATTGAGCAACAAAAAAAATTATGGCGCGATAAGCTTGAAGGTGAACTTGAAGCAAGTGCTTCTTATAAACCTAATAAGGCTGATTGGCTTGATGGAAGCTGGACGGGACTCAAAGCTTTTAGTAGTTCTGATGAGCAGCATTCTAGAACAACTGGTGTTGAATTAAAAACTTTAATGGAAATTGGTCAGAAAATTGTTGAAATTCCGGCAGATTTTCACGTTCACAAAACCATTCAACGTTTTTTAAATAATCGTGCTAAAATTTTTGAAACCGGTGAGGGTGTTGACTGGGCAACTGCTGAAGCTTTAGCTTTTGGTTCACTTTGTTTGGAAGGGGCACCGGTTCGTCTTTCCGGTGAAGATGTTGAACGGGGAACTTTTTCACAACGTCATTCAGTTCTTTATGACCAAGAAAATGAGGCGCGTTATATTCCTTTGAATCATTTACAAAAGGGACAAGCGCTTTATGATGTTGTTAATTCTATGCTTTCTGAAGAAGCTGTTCTTGGTTTTGAATATGGATATTCTCTTGCTGAACCACGAGGATTAACACTTTGGGAAGCACAATTTGGTGATTTTTCTAATGGTGCACAGGTCATTTTTGATCAATTTATTTCATCCGCAGAGCGTAAGTGGCTTCGTATGTCTGGTCTTGTGTGTTTATTGCCTCATGGTTTTGAAGGGCAAGGGCCGGAGCATTCTTCTGCACGTTTAGAACGGTTTCTTCAACTTTGTGCGGAAGATAATATGCAGGTTGCTAATTGTACAACCCCTGCAAATTATTTTCATATTTTGCGTCGACAAATTAAGCGTGATTTCCGGAAGCCATTGATTTTGATGACACCGAAATCACTTTTACGTCATAAGCGAGCTGTTTCTTTTCTCAATGAAATGGGGCCAGAAACAAGTTTTTGTCGTGTGTTGCTTGATGATGCAGAATGTCTCAAAGATTCTGTCATTAAGTTGCAAAAAGATAATAAGATTCGCCGTGTCGTTCTTTGTACTGGTAAGGTTTATTACGACCTTTATGAAGAACGTGAAAAAAGGGGTATTGATGATGTTTACCTCCTTCGTGTTGAACAGCTTTATCCTTTCCCTGCAAAAGTTTTGGTGAATGTATTATCGCGCTTTTTGCAGGCGGAAGTTTTTTGGTGCCAAGAGGAACCAAAAAACATGGGGGCTTGGTCATTTATTGAGCCTTATTTGGAATGGGTTTTGACGCATATTAATGCGCAATATTCACGTGCTCGTTATGCAGGACGTCCTGCGAGTGCGTCACCGGCCTCTGGGTTAATGGTGAAACACCTTGAACAACTGGCTGCGTTTCTTAAAGACGCGTTAGGTTCTTAATTTATTACTACTCTGATGTATGGAAAAATATTATGACTACTGAAATTCGTGTTCCTACTTTGGGCGAATCGGTTACCGAAGCAACGGTTGGCAAATGGTTTAAAAAACTTGGCGAAGCTGTCGCTATGGATGAGCCTTTGGTTGAATTAGAAACTGATAAGGTAACCGTTGAAGTTCCTTCTCCTGTTGCTGGGAAATTATCTGAAATCATTGCAAAAGAAGGCGATACGGTTGAAGTAAATGCTCTTTTAGGAGTGGTGAAGGCTGGAGAAGCTGGTATCTCCCAATCACTTTCACCTTCTGCTACACTTGTTCCAGCGGCTTCATCTGAATCGGAGAAGCCTGCTTTGAGCAGTGCAATGCCTCCTTCTCCTTCAGCAGCAAAATTGATGGCTGAAAATAATGTTGCAAAAAGCGATATTTCAGGTTCTGGAAAACGTGGACAAATTCTTAAAGAAGATGTTCTTGGTGGATTAAAACAAAGTACAAATGCTCCTACACCCTCTTCTTCTGCGACGAGTTCTTCGGCAACTCCTGTCCAAGAAACACGTGAAGAGCGGGTTCGTATGACGAAATTGCGTCAAACAATTGCTCGCCGTCTTAAAGATGCACAAAATGTAGCAGCAATGTTAACCACATTTAATGAGGTTGATATGTCAGCGGTGATGGATTTGCGCAAGCGTTATAAGGATCTTTTTGAAAAGAAACATGGTGTTAAGCTTGGTTTTATGGGTTTTTTTACCAAGGCTGTTTGTCATGCATTAAAAGAACTTCCTGCTGTTAATGCAGAGATTGATGGGACAGATATTGTTTACAAAAACTATGTCAATGTTGGAATTGCTGTTGGAACGGATAAAGGGCTTGTTGTTCCAGTGGTGCGAGATGCAGATCAAATGTCATTGGCTGAGATTGAAAAAGAGATTGGTCGTTTGGGGCGTCTTGCGCGTGATGGAAAATTAGCCGTTTCTGATATGCAGGGCGGAACTTTTACCATTACCAATGGTGGTGTGTATGGATCGTTGATGTCAACACCGATTTTGAATGCACCACAATCTGGTATTTTGGGAATGCATGCGATTAAAGAGCGAGCAATGGTTGTTGAGGGTCAAGTTGTGATCCGCCCCATGATGTATTTAGCGCTTTCTTATGATCACCGTATTGTGGATGGGCAAGAAGCTGTGACTTTCCTTGTGCGTGTTAAGGAAAGCTTAGAAGATCCGGAACGCCTTGTTCTTGATTTGTAAAATACAGTTTTCAGGATGAAAGGAGAAACGGATGTCTTATGATGTGGCTGTGATCGGAGCGGGTCCAGGTGGTTATGTAGCAGCAATAAAAGCGGCGCAACTGGGACTTAAAGTAGCAATTATTGAAAAGCGTACAACATTAGGAGGAACATGTCTCAACGTTGGTTGTATTCCTTCTAAAGCGTTGCTGCATGCTTCAGAAGTGTTTTCTGAAACCCAGCATGGTTTTGAAACGCTTGGTATTTCTATTGGTAAATCTAAGCTTAATCTTGAACAAATGATGGTTCATAAGAAAGCTGTGGTGACAGCCAATACGAGTGGTGTTTCTTTTTTGATGAAAAAAAATAAAGTTGATACTTTTTTTGGGACAGCCAAAATTTTGAGTGCGGGTCATGTGGAAGTTGTTGCCAGAGATGGTAATAAACAAACAATTGAAACAAAAAATATTATTATTGCTACCGGTTCAGAGAGTTCAGGCATTCCAGGAGTAAATGTTGAAATTGATGAAAAGACTATTGTTTCTTCTACGGGAGCTCTTTCACTTGAAAAAGTACCAACGCATATGATTGTAGTAGGTGCTGGTGTCATTGGTTCAGAACTTGGATCAGTTTGGAGCCGTTTAGGTGCTAAGGTGACCATTATTGAGTATCTTAATAAAGTTTTGGGCTCAATGGATGGTGAAGTTTCACGGCAATTTCAGAAATTAATGGAAAAACAGGGGATTGAATATAAAACGGGTGCAAAGGTAACAGCTGTTACACAATCTGGCTCAACTGCTCAGGTGAGCTTTGAATCTGTCAAAGGTGGTGAATCTGAAACTTTAGAGGCTGATGTTGTGCTTATTGCTACTGGACGTTCTCCTTATACAGAGGGGCTTGGCTTACAAGAGGTTGGTGTTCAGTTAGATGAACGCGGATTTATTTCAATTGATGCTCATTGGCAGACGAATGTTCCAGGAATTTATGCGATTGGTGATGTTGTAAAAGGGCCAATGCTAGCACATAAAGCAGAGGAAGAAGGCGTTGCTGTGGCAGAAATTTTGGCAGGTCAAAAAGGGCATGTTAATTTTGATGTTATTCCTAGTGTTGTTTATACACAGCCGGAAATTGCGAGTGTAGGAAGGACAGAAGAAGAGCTAAAAACTGCTGGTATTGAATATAATGTTGGCAAATTTCCTTTTATGGCCAATGGTCGTGCACGTGCAATGCAAAAGAGTGATGGGTTCGTTAAAATCCTTTCTGATAAAAAAACAGATCGGGTATTAGGGGGGCATATTCTTGGATTTGGTGCTGGTGAAATGATCCATGAAATTGCAGTTTTAATGGAATTTGGTGGTTCATCAGAAGATCTGGGACGTTGTTGCCATGCACATCCTACCTTATCAGAAGCCGTGCGTGAGGCAGCTTTGGCAACATTTGCTAAACCACTTCATATTTAAAAAGCTTTTAAAAAGTAAATTTTAAAAGGTACGGGGGGCAGAAAATATTTGTGAAGCATGCAACAACATTTTAAAACTTAAAAAAAGAATATAACCAATTGTATTGAAATGTTCCATTTGTTGTATGCTTTTCGATAATTACTGTTTTAGATATCTGTTGTGCAGTTTTGATTGATTATTCTGTTGTGCACTATCGTTTAGAGCGGTGGTGTTTAGTCTATGTAAAGTTTTATATATGGGGTAGTTTTTATACTGTTATAAAATATTTAAGATAAGATTCTGAACCTATCTGTGTGCTTTGTGTTAAGAAAACATCTCTCAAAATGCTTAAATCTACTTCGCGATGGTGTTCATGAATGGTATAGCTGTAAAGTTCCTCTTGAAATATATGAAATTCATTCAAACTGTTATAAGACCTATTGTGCACCATCATCTTTATGTTTAGTAAAAGTACACGCTGGTATTATAATACACTTTTTCAGTTCTCAATATTGCTAAAGCTCTTTATTATTTGAGAGTTTTCATAAGAGAATTTTTATTCTGTTCTTTTATCATTTTACCTCACACGCTCGTTTTGTTTGTGATGTGCAGACAAAAGATTTTAATTGCTTCAATGTGAGAGAGTTTGTGATTAAGAGAATTTTACAGTATTCAGCGTTATAAATCAACATGTTGTATACGATGGTGAATCATATGAAGAGAGAAGCCAAGAGGAATTCACCCAAAGAAATTGAATTGTTTAATGATTGGTGTGGGTTAAGGATCTTTGTCATTTAAGATGAAGAGGGGGGAGGGATTGAATATTCTACAAAATACCGCTCTTCTTTAAAAGAGCGGTATTTTTATATCTTTTGTTTATGACACTATCTTTTTGATGATAATGACAAGTTATACAGTGTGATTAAATTAGTTTTTTCTTCTCTGTTTTTCTTGATCATTGCTCGCTATGTCTTAAAAAGATGCTATGTCTCTTCTTTAGGGTTGTTAAGAAATCGCAATGTTGCCAAAATATAACGAATAGCTAAAATTTTTTTGAAAACCATAATTACACGAGAATATTAAGTTTGTTTTCATTGGGCAGTTTTGTGATAACTTAAAAAATCAAGCATATGCTTTCTATAGGTATTAAAATTGTAATTTTTTATCCTCTTGTTGTTCTCTTATAAAAGTGGGAAGCCCCATATGATCAAGATATTTAAGGAAAGGGTGGGGTGGTAATTCTTCCACATTGACCATAGTTTTTACATCCCATTCACCTGTGGCAATAAGAAGAGCTGTTGCGGCTGCTGGTACGCCAGCCGTATAGGAAATGCCTTGTGCCCCAGTTTCATGAAAAGCTTGTTTGTGATCGGCTATATTATAGATAAAAATTTCTCGCAGGTGTCCATCTTTTTCGCCTTTAATAAGATCTCCAATACAGGTTTTTCCTGTGTAGTCTGGGGCGAGAGAGGAAGGGTCGGGTAAGACGGCTTTCACGACTTTCAAGGGCACGACTTCTTGACCTTCTGCTGTTTTAATCGGTTGTTCGGATAAGAGTCCGAGGTTTTTCAGAACCGTAAAAACAGTGATATAACGATCACCAAATCCCATCCAGAAACGGACATTCTCTACATCAAGATTTTTGGAAAGTGAATGAATTTCATCATGTCCTGTCATATAGGCTTTTTGTTTTCCCACAACGGGAAGATCCCATTCATGGCTGACTTCAAACATTTTATTGGAAGTCCATTTTTTATTTTGCCATGACCATACTTGTCCTGTAAATTCACGGAAGTTAATTTCTGGATCAAAATTTGTAGCAAACCAACGTCCATGATTTCCGGCATTAATATCAATAATATCAATATCTGTGATTTTATCAAAATAATCATCGCGCGCTAATGCTGCATAAGCATTCACTACACCTGGGTCAAAACCTGCTCCTAAAATAGCGGTTATACCAGCTTTTTCACATTCTGGACGCCGAGGCCATTCATAATTGCCATACCAAGGAGGTGTTTCACAAATTTTCAATGGGTCTTCATGAATCGCTGTATCGATATAAGCGCATTTTGTTTCAATACAAGCTGAAAGAACAGACATATTAAGAAAGGCAGAACCAACATTAATGACAATTTCACATTTGGTCTTTTGGATGAGCTTTATAGTTTCTTCTACATTCATGGCATTGAGCGAATGGCTTTTGAGAACACCTTGCTCTTTCATTGTGTTTTTTTCTTTAATAGAAGCAATGATGGCTTCACATTTTTTGAGTGTTCGTGAAGCAATATGAATTTCACCAAGAATATCGTTGTTTTGAGCACATTTGTGTGCAACAACTTGTGCAACACCTCCAGCACCAATAATGAGAACATTTTTTTTCATTGTAGGTCCATCTCCCTTTTTAATACTGTTGTATGACGTTTTTTATGGTTTATCTTTATGAAAGGCTTTCCTGATAGTCGTTATAGCTGAATTGGCGTTGAAGTGTTAATGTACCATCGCACTCTTTGAGAACAATAGCAGGCATTGTAACGCCATTAAACCAGTTTTTCTTGACCATTGTATAACCTGCTGCATCCTGAAAAGACAGTCTATCGCCTATTTTAAGAGGTTTTTGAAATTGAAATGTTCCAAAAATATCGCCGGCAAGACAAGATTTTCCACAAATCATAATTTCGTGTGGTCCTAGATTGGGTTCTAATTTGGCATTTTCACGATAAATGAGAAGATCAAGCATATGTGCTTCAATTGAGCTATCAACGATGGCTAGATTCTTTTCATTATACAATGTGTCAAGAACACTGACTTCTAATGTGGTGCTTTTGGTAATAGCAGCTTCTCCTGGTTCTAGAAAAAGAGTGACACCATGAGTTTTAGAAAATTGTTTTAAGCGTTTTGCGAAAGCTTCTAGAGGATAATTTTCAGCCGTAAAATGGATTCCGCCGCCAAGGCTTATCCAGTCAACAGCAGAAAAAAGTTCTGCAAATTTTTCTTCCATATATCCAAGCATTTGGTTAAAAAGATTAAAGTCAGCATTTTCACAATTGTTATGGATCATCAATCCGTTGATAAGAGGCAGAACTTCTTTGATAGCGCTTTGGTTTGTTTCTCCTAAGCGGCTAAAAGGGCGAGAGGGGTTGGCAAGATCAAAATTTGATGCGCTGATTCCTGGGTTTAACCTTAAACCTCTTTGAATGGTTTTTGTTGCATCAGAAAAGCGTTGAAGCTGTTGGATGGAATTAAAGATGATTTTATCTGCATAACCACAGGCTTCATCAATTTCATCATCTGCCCAAGCCACTGAATAAGCATGGGTTTCTTTGCCAAATTTTTCTCTTCCTAAACGTAGTTCATAAAGGGATGATGATGTGGTTCCATCCATGAACTCAGACATTAAATCAAAAACACTCCATGTGGCAAAACATTTTAAAGCAAGTAAAATTTTAGCTCCGGACATTTCCCGTAAACGAGAAATTGTTTGCATGTTTTTGATGAGTTTCGATTTGTCTATAAGATAGTAGGGGGTTTTTATCATCATTTATTCATTCTTTTTTGAAGGATCTTATTGCCAAGATCAACGTTTAGTACAAAGAGTAACAGAATGTCTCAAGAAAAAAGAATCTTAAGAAAAGAATCTGTTTCTGTCTAGAAAGAGAAAGGCTTTCTGTAATTACTGTTGTTTATTATGTTGAGTTTTTTGTTATGAGTATGAAAAAAAAATTATATTATGCTTTAGCTTTTGTATTTGTTAGCAGTTTTTTCATTATAACAACCACTCTTGTTAATTGGGGGCAAAATAGAAGTGACGCTAAAGCCAAACTGGTTACTCAGACTTCTGTCCTAGATAGTTCGGTGCCTCTGATTTTTACGGGGCGTAGAGAACTTAATGGTTTCAAAGGTTATCGTCATTATCGGCGTGGTTATCGTAAATACAGTGATAATTGGTGGTATCCTGAAGTGGCATTTGTTACATCACCGCACTTAAGCACAAAAGGCGCATCATTAAAAGTTGTATCAAATGCTAAAAAAGTGTTTTTAACGTCTTCTTCGGAAAAATTAGAAAAAAAAGAGCCATGGATGCTTAAACAACATATTGAATCTTGCCGTGCGCGTTATCGCTCTTATAATAAAAATGATAATAGTTTTCAGCCTTTTCATGGGGGGCGTAGGCAGTGTTTATCACGCTTTTTTAAAGGATAGAAATTAAATAAAATTTTAATTGCTTCTTGTCGTGGGCGTTATTGTTCTTACAATAAAGAGAAGACTTTTGTTGTGCGCAGTATTTTCATGCCAGCATTGTTTTTTTAAAAATTTTAAATGCTTTTAAGTTTTATTAAATCTTATTATCATTAAGTGTGGAATGGGGGGTGAGAATATAAGTTTTTGTTTTGTCGATGACAAAATATTAAGGCAAAATGGAGTTTAAAGAATGACAACACGGGAAGCAATGTTGGTATTGCTCGTTTTGCTTCCCTTTGGTGGAAGTGCTGTCATTGGCTTTTTTCGTTCGACAGCAAAAAATAATGAAGCGTGGTTTGCTGGGGTTGTCGCACTTTTCTGTCTTATTTTTACAATAATGCTTTATCCGGAAGTTTGCGGAAACCACATAGTGCGTTTAGATATTTCTTGGCTTCCAGAATGGGGAAGCGATTTGATTCTCCGCATAGATGGTTTGTCGTGGCTTTTTTGCTTGCTTATTACAGGGATTGGGCTGCTTGTTGTCATTTATTCACGTTATTACATAGATCCAGCGGATTCTGTACCGCGTTTTTTTTCCTTTTTTTTGGCCTTTATGGGATCAATGATAGGAATAGTTTTATCAGGTAATCTCGTCTTTTTGGTTGTTTTCTGGGAACTCACCAGTATTTTTTCTTTTTTGTTGATCGGCTATTGGTACCATAATGCAAGTGCGCGTGAGGGTGCGCGTATGGCTCTAACGATCACAGGTTTTGGCGGCTTTGCCCTTTTTATTGGAGTTTTATTGATTGGGTATACTGTTGGCAGTTTTGATTTGGATAAGGTTCTGCAGTCTGGAGATATGATCCGGTCAAGTTCTCTTTATAGTCCTATCCTTATTTGCATTTTATTGGGAGGGTTAACAAAAAGCGCGCAATTTCCCTTTCATTTTTGGCTACCCAACGCGATGGCTGCTCCAACCCCTGTATCGGCTTATTTGCATTCGGCAACAATGGTAAAAGCAGGATTGTTTTTGCTTGTTCGTTTATGGCCTGTGCTCTCTGGAACAGAATCTTGGTTTTGGCTGGTGGGCTTTTCAGGACTCTCAACTCTTCTTCTAGGTGCCTATTTTTCCATGTTTCAGCAAGACTTGAAAGGACTGCTTGCGTACTCGACTATTAGTCATCTTGGATTAATTACAACACTTTTAAGTCTAGGTAGTCCACTTGCATGTGTTGCGGCGATCTTTCATATGGCCAATCATGCTACTTTTAAAGCTTCTTTATTTATGGCTGCTGGCATTATTGATCACGAGACGGGAACACGTGATATGCGCAAACTGTCAGGGCTTTATCGTTCTATGCCTATTACAGCGACTCTTGCTTTAGTTGCGAGTGCAGCGATGGCTGGGGTTCCTTTGTTGAATGGTTTTTTATCGAAAGAGATGTTTTTTGCTGAAGCTGTTGAAACGCATATGGAATCATGGCTCGATTGGATTGCACCTTATGTGGCAACGCTAGCTAGTCTGTTTAGTGTGACCTATTCTATACGCTTTATTCATGGCGTTTTTTTAGGACCAAAGCCTGACAATTTACCCAAGACTCCCCATGAACCACCGCATTTCATGCGTTTACCAATGGAGCTTTTGGTGTTTATTTGTTTAGCGGTTGGTATTTTTCCTAATTTAACAATAGGACCTATTTTAGATAATGCGGTCGTGTCTGTTTTAGGACCAATGACAATTCCTTATAGTTTGGCTGTTTGGCATGGGTTTAACACTCCATTAGTGATGAGTTTTGTTGCATTATTAGGGGGCGGATTGCTCTATGCTGTCGGGCATCGTTATTTTTTATCCTGTGATGATGGGGCTCCTTTTTTCCGTCACTTAAAAGGACCGCGTATTTTTGAACGCATTCTCGTAATTATTTCTTGGAAATGGGCCCGTGCGGTGGAATCTGCTTTGTCAACACGCCGTTTGCAGATCCAATTGCATTGGATTTTTTGGGTCTGTTTTGCCTTTGTTGGTCTTTTACTTTGGTGCGATGGTTTCATTCCAGTGGGGACATTACCGCTTTTTCCACTTGATATTCCTTTTCTCGCTCTTTGGCTGGTTGGCGGATTATGTGCGCTTTTAGTTGCTTGGCGAGCAAAGTTTCATCGTCTTGCTTCACTTATGCTTTTAGGGGGAGCTGGTTTGATGACTTGTGCAACCTTTTTATGGCTTTCTGCTCCTGATTTAGCAATAACACAATTGGTTGTTGAGGTTGTTACAGTCGTTTTATTATTGCTTGGTTTACGGTGGTTGCCTAAACGTTTGCATGACCCTGGGCCAGCTGCTGTTCGTTTTTGGGTTCGCTTGCGTCGTTTCCGTGATTTCGTCATATCCCTTGTAGGAGGTGCTGGTGTAGCATGGCTTTCTTTTGCAGTGATGACACGTCCCCAAGGTACAACGATTTCTGATTTTTTTCTAACGCATGCTTACTCAGATGCTGGTGGTCGCAATGTTGTGAATGTGTTATTGGTTGATTTCCGTGGTTTTGATACCATGGGAGAAATTGTGGTTTTGGGTGTTGTTTCCCTTACTGTTTTTGCACTCTTACGACGTTTTCGTCCTGCGCCTGAGAGTATTGATGCGCCTTTTCAACAACGTATCCAGAAAGCCTTTGATATAGCACAGCCTAATCGAAATGTGGGAGATACAGTATTGAATTATTTAGCTGTTCCTGCTGTTATTATGGGTTGGCTCTTTCCGATTATTATCGCTTTTGCTATTTATTTATTCATGCGAGGGCATGATCTGCCAGGAGGTGGATTTGTCGGTGGGATTACTTTGGCTATAGGATTTATTTTACAATATCTTGCACGCGATATTCGGTGGGTGGAAACGCATTTGAGAGTTTTACCTTTGCGTTGGATAGGCTTTGGCTTATTGTTGTCAGTCGTAACGGGGATGGGCTCTTGGTTTTTTGGATATCCTTTTTTAACATCCTTTTTTCGATATATTCATCTTCCGTTAATTGGGAAAGTTTCCATGGCATCCACTTTTTTGTTTGATTTTGGTGTGCTTTCTCTTGTGTTAGGAGCAACTGTTCTCATTTTAATTGCACTTGCACACCAGTCAATTCGGAGTTACCGAATCGGTAAGAAACCTATTTTAAAAGAGAAGGAAAATTAATGGAAATTGTTCTTTCTTTGGGTATCGGTGTTTTTGTCGGATCAGGTATTTGGCTTGTTTTGCGTCCACGTACTTTTCAAGTCATTCTTGGTTTGTCCTTGATCTCCTATGGTGTTAATCTTTTTATATTTTCAATGAGTAGACCGCGTAGTAATGCTGCTCCAATTGTTGATCCTACCCCTGTTATTAATCCAGCTAATTATGTCGATCCTCTCCCACAAGCCTTGGTTTTAACTGCAATTGTGATTGGTTTTGCAACAACAGCTTTATTTTTAGTTATCTTGTTGGTTTCACGTGGTTTAACGGGTTCTGATCACGTTGATGGACGTGAGGTGCAATAATGAAAATAGGAGTGCATCATCTCCTTATTTTGCCTATTCTTTTGCCGTTAATCACTGGAGCACTTCTTCTTTTTTATGATGAACGTCGTGCAAGACTTAAATCATTCATCAGTCTTTCTTCTGCGGGACTTTTGGTCGTTACTGCCATTTTATTGATTATACGTACTCTTGAAATAGCACCGGCTTGCGATGTTTATCGACTTGGTAATTGGCCGTCTTCTTTTGGAATTGTTTTAGTCCTTGATCGCTTAAGCGCTATGATGCTTTTACTTTCCAGCTTGTTGGTGACTAGCGTGTTGGTTTTTGCGCGGGCTCATTGGTACAAAGCTGGTTCTCATTTTCAGTCACTAATGCAATTTTTTATGGTGGGGATAAATGGTGCTTTTTTGACTGGTGATTTATTTAATTTATTTGTGTTTTTTGAAGTTATGTTAACAGCTTCCTATGGGCTTGCTTTGCATGGTTCTGGTCAGACACGCGTGCGCGCAGGGTTGCATTATGTCGTGGTTAATCTTGTTGCTTCATTATTTTTTTTAGTTGGTATAGCGCTCATTTATGGAGTCGTTGGTACTCTTAATATGGCCGATTTGGCTGTTAAAATAAAATATATATCTTCTACAGATATTGTTTTGTTCGAAATAGGTGTTGCACTTTTAGGTATTGCTTTTTTGCTTAAAGCGGGTATGTGGCCGCTTAATTTTTGGTTGGTTCCAACTTACAGTGCAGCAGTAGCGCCAGTTGGAGCTTCTTTTGCACTTTTGAGCAAGGTGGGTATTTATATTATTTTACGTTTAACGTTGCTATGGTTTGGTTCTGAAAGTGAATATTTTAACCATTTTGGTCATACGGTTTTGTTTTATGGTGGGCTTGCCACTATGATTGTTGGTTTTATTGGGGTATTGGCAAGCCAAGTTTTGGTGCGTTTGGCAGCTTATAGTGTCCTTGTCTCTTCTGGTACATTGTTGGCCGCGATCGGGATCGGCAATGCAGCACTGACAGCAGGTGCACTTTTTTATATTGTTTCTTCAACTTTAGCACTGGGAGCTTTTTTTCTTTTGGTAGAGTTGGTTGAACGCTGTCAAGATGTGGCTGCAAATGTTCTTGCTGTCACAATGGAGGTGTATGGTGACGATGAAGAGGAGGAAGAAGATGAAGTTGGCATCTATTTTCCGGTAACCTTGGCAATTCTTGGAGCTTGTTTTGGTATTTGTGCCATTTTGATTATTGGATTGCCGCCTTTTTCTGGTTTTGTTGCTAAATTTATGATGTTCATGGCAATTTTAAATCACAGTAGAGAGGATTTTTCTGTCTCTCTACCGGTTTACCAAGATTGGCTTTTTGTAGTTTTTGTCACTCTCTCTGGTTTTGCGGCTTTGATTGCATTGACACGAACGGGTATCCGAACTTTTTGGGTTTCTCTTGAAGGGCGTATTCCCCGTGTGCAAGTGATAGAATTTGCGCCTATTGCCGTTCTCCTTGCTTTGTGTTTTCTTATAACAATTGTAGCCAGTCCTGTTGGTCATTATATGTCTGAAACTGCTAAGACTTTGTATGAACCTCAAAACTATATTGGGAGCGTTTTAACGGATTTTTCTCTCGAAAATAGGGAGGTGAGTAAATGAATCGTTTTTGTCCTTCCCCTTTTTTCAGTGGTGTCATTGTCCTTATGTGGCTTATTTTAAATGGTTTTAGTTTAGGGCAATTGCTTTTAGGGATTTTAACCGCTTTTTTTTGTGGTTGGATGATACGGCTTCTGGAGCCGGAGAAGGCTGTTATTAAAAGCTGGAGTGCGGTTTTTCGTCTCGTTTTTCGAGTATTTATAGATTCTATATTCTCAAATGTTTCGGTGACTTGGTTTGTTTTAACAAAAAGGTCTCGAGAGCAGAAATCTGGTTTTATTGTAGTACCTCTTCTGCTTCATAATCGCACTGCTTTGGCTATTTTAGCATGCATCCTTTCGGCAACCCCTGGAACTGCTTGGGTTGCCTATAATAGTAAAAAGGGTGAACTTTTGCTTCATGTCTTAAATTTTAAAAATGGATATGATTACAAACAGTTGATCAAACAACGGTATGAGCAATTGCTTTTGGAGATTTTTTTATGAGTATGGTGATTCTTTATTGGGGGCTTTTCTTTTCACAGTTTTTTTTAAGTTTAGCGGTGATTTTCGCGCTGTTTCGGTTGATTCGTGGTCCACGGGCGCAGGATAGAATTGTTGGTTTGGATGCCCTTTATATAAGCACTATTCTTTTGTTTCTTACATTCGATATTCGTTCAGGAACAACCGCTTATTTTGTCGCAGCTCTCATTATTGGATTGTTGGGATCTGTCTCAAGCATCGCTTTGGCGAAATTTCTTATGCGGGGGGAGATTATTGAATGAAAGATGATATATCGCTTGTGGTTGCTATTGCTATCACAGTTTTCTTAATATTAGGGTCTGGATTGACATTGATCGCAACGATAGGTTTGGTGCGTTTTTCCAATTTTTATAAGCGTTTGCATATGCTTTCAGTATGTACGAGTTGGGGCGTTGGTAGTATTCTTATTTCTTCATTTCTTTATTCAATATTTGTGGACCATTATTTTGTTTTTCATGAAGTGTTGCTAATGTTTTTTTTATTTTTAACAGCACCGGTAGCTTCTATGTTGCTCTCACATACAGCAGCTTATCGACATCATTCAGAAGAACAGTCAGAAAAACCGCTGGCTCTTTTATTACACCAGACGGAGGAAAAGTTATCCACGTCAGAAGGAACATCAAGAGATGAGAGCCAGCGCGGTTCTTGAAATGTAAGAACCTTCTTTATTCTGTGCTTTTTTCTTCTACACAGAGGATGGGCTTTTCTTCTTTTGGATCATTAATAAGATCGTAAAATATGGCTTCATTTTTAGTTATCCACCAAATGTATTGACCACCCACATATTTTCCTCCAGAAGCGGCAATTACATTAGAACCAACGATGCGCTTACCGTTCCATTTTAAATCAACAAGCGCAATATTGCCAGCATTATGATAAGTTGCCTCAACATGCTCTTTGCTTGTTCCCATGTCGCATTGATAGGAGACGGTCTCTGTTGTTGGTTCTGGATCATTTGGTACTTCAATGACTAAAGAACTTGCTAATGCATTAATTGAACCGAGGAGGAACACACTTAAAGTAATGAAAAATTGTTTAGTAAAAGAAATTTTTTTCATAATATTTCCCGTGTTATTTAAAATAATAATGTTGACTCATCTTTACATAGGATAGGTTTTTTTTCTTCTGGATCCTGAGCAAGGTCATAAAGCGTGACTTCTTTGTTCTTCTCCCACCAGATGTACTGAGCTCCTGCAAATTTTGCTCCTGTTGCCGCGATGACATTAGCAGCAATGACACGATCACCGTTCCATTTGAAATCAACCAACGAAATATTGTCAGCATTAAGATAAACTGCCTCTACGCGCTCTTTACCTGTTTCAGTATCACACTGATAGGTAATGGTCTCTGTTTTGGGCTCTGGATTGTCTGGTACTTCAATGATTAAAGAACCAGCTAAGCTATTGTTTGAGCTGAAGAGTGATAAACTTAAAGCGGTGAAAAATCCTAAAATGTGCAAAGTTTTTTTCATGATGCTTCCCTATATTTCTAATATTGTGCACAAAGAATAATTTGACTGATACGATGGTGTCTACGGCAGGATTCGAACCTGCGACCCCAGGATTCATACCACTTCGATTTTCACCGCCAGCCTTATCGGCTGTTTGTGGTCTGGACTGTCTCTTCACCTTGAAGCTTTTGCTCTTTAGGTGCTGCCCGTTCAGTCTCTACACCTTTCTCTCATTTGAAAAGAGACTTGGCTCGGGATTGGCATATAGTCGCCCATGAAGCTTTCCCCGAATTTGAGCAGATTCACTTTGAGGATTTCTCCTCAAAGTGCCCAATTTCTTTAGGAATCCTGTGCTCTATCCTACTGAGCTACGCAGACATCATCATATTTAATCTTTAATAGAAGTATAAAAACGAATCAATTATATTCAATATGAATTAACGAATTTCTGTTAATTTTTGTTCCAAAAAGGATAAAACTGCATCTGGTGAAACATTTTTTGCAATAAATGATTGGCCAAGTCCGCGTGTTAAGATGAAAGTCAAATTGTTTTGCGAAACTTTTTTATCTTGGGCAATGAGAGTCATTAAAGTTTCAGCATCTGGTAGACACCCTGGGATATCCTTTAATTGTGTAGGCAATCCTATAAATTTGAAGTGCGCTTCAATGCGTTGTGTAAGCGTGGGGCTTATTAAATTTAATTGAGCAGAGAATTGATGAGCTAGAATCATCCCAATTGCTACGCTTTCGCCATGGATTAAACGGTTGGAGTCATAAGCGGTTGCTGTTTCAAGCATGTGTCCAAATGTATGGCCAAGATTTAAGAGTGCGCGCTCTCCCGTTTCGTACTCATCGCGTGCTACAATGTCAGCTTTAAATTGGCATGAGCGAACAATGGCCTCTGTTCGTATAGGGCCATTAGAGAAAATTTTCTGCCCATTTTTTTCAAGCCACTCAAAAAAGTCAGGTTGGTTAATGAGACCGTATTTTACTATTTCTGCGTAGCCAGCGCGAAATTCGCGCGGCGGCAGGGTATCAAGAAGACACGTGTCAGCAATAACGCATTGTGGTTGATAAAAAGCACCAATAAGATTTTTGCCATATTGGCTATTGATTCCAGTTTTTCCACCAACAGAGGAATCAATTTGTGCAAGAAGCGTTGTGGGCATTTGAATGAAGTTCATACCACGGCGGATTATACTTGCCGCAAATCCTGCTAGATCGCCAATGACACCACCGCCAAAAGCAATAACACAGTCGCCTCTTTCTAAACGCGCAGCAAGAATTTGATCGATGACAACTTGCAGGGTTGAAAATGATTTTGATTGTTCTCCCGCTTCTACAATAATAGGGACAGTATGAATTTTATTTTTTGTTAATTCTTCTTGCAATATCTCCAAATGAAGGGAAGCAACATTTGTATCTGTAACAAGTGCCAAGCGCGTTTGATGAGGATCTTTTTTATTAAGAGCATGTTTAATTTGTGAAGTAGCTTGTGTAATCAGACCCGGACCAATGATGATATCGTAACAGTGTTTGTCCAGTTTAACAGTAACGGTTTTGGTTTGCATGCTGGTTATCCCTATTGTTAATTTCTGTGTATAGGTAGTGCTGTACGGATCGTATAACATTTCGTGCTACGGTATGACGGCTTTCTTTATGACTGTTAATTGTTAAGTTTGCCTTTGCATAGATAGGATAACGCTGTTCCATGAGTTTTTGCATGGTTTCTTTAGGATTGGCTGTTTGAAGCAAGGGACGTGTCGGGTGCTTTGAGACACGTTGCATGAGGATATCAAGATCGACTTTTAGCCATATGGATATACCATTTTTGTGAATGGCTTTTCGGATATTTTCATTTATATAGGCACCACCACCTGTTGCTAAAACAAGGGGATTTTTTTTCATGAGGTTTAGAATAACACGCTGTTCAAGAGCACGAAATTCGGATTCACCATAAATTTCAAAGAGTTCCGTAATTGTCATTTGTGCAGCTTTTTCAATTTCTTGGTCAGAATCATAAAAAGGTAAACGGAGCATGGTGGCGACGCGTCTTCCGATCACTGATTTGCCTGCCCCCATAAGACCAACAAGGACAAGTGCTCTTTTATCAAGGGACGATAAGAGCTGATTCTTTATTTGTGTTATGGGGACGCGTTTTGGTCGATTGCTTTTCATAACTTTATTTCGGCATTTATCCATCTTAAAGTCAATTCCTGTTAATCTTTGTGAGGCATAATACGAGATAGAATATTTTTGGGTAGGTTATTGTCTTATGCCAACATTGACTAGATTTTTGATGATTCTTTTCATTTTGCTTTCTGTTCTTTTCATTATAATGGGTGCTCTTGTGGTTTGGGTTGAACCAGTAACTGTGGATATGTACATTGATGTTCCCTTGGATTCATGGAATTTTTCTACGGAAGCGAATCAATGAAATGAAAAGTGGTGCTGTGATAGATCATTTTCTTGAGATGATGAGTGCGGAGAGAGGGGCTTCGTCTCATACGCTTGCGGCTTATCAGCATGATTTGCAGTGGGCACAAGACGAATTGTCTTCACACTCTGTTTCGCTTTTTTCAGCACAAAAAGAAGATTTAATTACCCTTTTGTCGCTTATGCATACTTTTGGTTTTGCGGCATCGTCGCAAGCGCGCCGTTTATCAACTTTGCGTCAGTTTTATCAATTCCTTTATGCTGAAGGGTTGAGAGCAGATGATCCCTCTCATGATATTGATGCACCTCGTCAGAGGCGTCCTTTGCCCAGAATCATGAGTGAAGATGCAGTGATAAAATTGCTTGATTTTGCGGAGTTAGAAGTCAATCAAGCAGACTATGGGTCCAAAGGTTATTTCCGTGCACTGCGTCTTCAGCTATTGATTGAAATGCTTTATGCAACAGGGTTACGTATTAGTGAGTTGGTGAGTCTGCCGGTTCAGTCTGTTCGAAGGAAGGAATACAGCGTTTTGGTTCGTGGTAAGGGCAAAAAAGAACGAATGGTGCTGTTATCAAAAAAAGCATGCCAAGTTCTTTCACAGTGGTTAAACTTGCGTGATCAGGGAAAGGATGCTACGAGTTCTTATCTTTTTCCTGCGCATTCCGAGACAGGATATATTGCTCGTCAAGTCGTTGCACGAGAGTTGAAAAATCTCGCTAGAAGAGCAGGGATAGGAAGTGATAGCTTTTCTCCCCATGTGTTGCGTCATGCTTTTGCTAGTCATCTTTTGCAAAATGGTGCTGATTTGCGTGCCGTTCAACATTTGTTAGGTCATTCTGATATTGCTACCACTCAGATTTATACCCATGTGTTGGAAGAGGGACTTTATCGTTTAGTCAATGAGCATCATCCACTTGCCGATGAGCAAAAGGCTCGTTAAAGAAAAGGTGATGTTTTTGAAAAAGACTTTATAAAGCAAATTATAAGTGTATAAGTGACACTGAATGAGTTGATACAAATGTATAATTATCTTGATTTTGAAAAACCAGTTGCTGATCTTGATGGGAAAATTCTTGAATTAAAAAAAATTTCTCAGGAAAAAGGCAGTCTTGATATGAGTGACGAGATTGCTCGTCTTGAAACGCGTTCCCAAACAGCGTTGCGCGATATTTATAAAAAATTATCGCCGTGGCAAAAAACACAAGTCGCTCGTCATCCGGATCGTCCCCATTTTATGGACTATTCTAAACGCCTATTGAGTGACGTTACGCCTTTGGCCGGAGATCGCAAGTTTGCTGAAGATGAGGCTATTCAAGCGGGGTTTGCACGCTTTAAAGGTGAGGCCGTTGCTTATATCGGTCAAGAGAAAGGTCACGATACGCAAACACGTTTGCGCTATAATTTTGGTTCTGCACGTCCAGAAGGCTATCGTAAAGCTGTACGTATTATGGAAATGGCTGACCGCTTTGGTTTGCCACTCCTCACTTTTATTGATACAGCAGGTGCTTATCCTGGGGTAAGCGCTGAAGAACGTGGGCAAGCGGAAGCAATTGCTCAATCAACAGCTACAACTTTGCGTTTGAAAGTTCCTGTAGTTTCCGTTGTTATTGGAGAAGGCGGTTCTGGAGGGGCGATAGCAATCGCGGCTGCCAACAAAGTTTATATGTTGGAGCACGCAATTTACTCTGTTATTTCACCAGAAGGAGCAGCTTCTATCTTATGGCGTGATCCAGCTCGTGCAAAAGATGCTGCAATGAATATGCGTATTACCGCTCAAGATTTGTATCGCTTAAAGATTATTGATGGCATTATTTCGGAACCTTTAGGGGGAGCGCATCGTGGCAAAGAGATTGTCATTGATGCAACGGGTGATGTTATTTCAGAGGCTTTAAAAGCTATGGCTGGAAAAGATGGTCAAGTGCTTAAACAAGAGCGAAGGGAAAAATACCTTCAAATTGGTCGATCTCTAACATAGGTTATTTTTTGTGAGGGGTGTTGGATTGGAGTTTTATTCGATGACATTTAGCAGATTCCTCGCTGTGTGTGTGTTGTTTGTAATGGGACTATTGACAGCATGTGAAGGAAGATTACCAGCCTCTATTCGCGCTAAAGTTGAGCAGCCGTTGCCGCAAGAAATCAAAAATAGAATGGTTCTGTATGATATAGATCCCTATGCACCGATTATGATGCGGTTTTTTAAGGAAGAAAATCTTGCTGAAGTTTGGAAGCAATCTCGTTCAGGACCTTTTATCTTGGTTGCTCGCTATGGCATTTGCAAATGGTCTGGTAAGCTTGGACCTAAATATAAAGAAGGGGATCTTCAGACACCAGAGGGTTTTTATACTATTAGCGCAAACCAAATGAATCCTTATTCAAAATATTATCTCTCTTTTAATATAGGATTTCCTAACCTTTATGATCAGGAAAATGGTCGCACAGGAAGCAATCTTATGGTGCATGGTTCTTGCTTTTCCGCAGGTTGTTATTCTATGAGTGATAAGAACATGGCTCAGATTTATGCGTTTGCACGGGATGCTTTTAAAGGAGGACAAAGAGAGTTTCAGTTGCAGGCTTTTCCTTTCCGCATGACCGAGGTTAATATGTCACGTCATAGCAAGAATCCTCATTATCAATTCTGGGTTATGCTTAAGAAAGGTTATGATTTTTTTGAAAAAAATCGTCAACCTCCAACTGTTGAGGTTTATGGAAAACGTTACGTTTTTAATCGCGATATTGATAAAAATTCAGTTTCTCTAATGCAGTGAGTGGTATTGTATCCTACTGCACCGTAAACACTATCACTTAATAATGGTGATACAGGATATGCAAAAACTTTGCACATAAGATGTTTAAGTGAGTGGTCAATATTTTAAAGTGCAGAGTTTTTTCATAGAGCTTTATGTAAGTAAATCATATGAAGTGGGAAGCCAAGAGGAATTTTCTCAAAGAAGTTGGATTGTTTGCACATCGTTACTGGTATCAATCTTCGTTTTTAGTGAAGAGTAAGTTAATATAAAATGTACCTCTCTTTTTATTTCTTTCAAAGAGTTTTATTCTTTTATGCTGTGAAATATTGTCTTGTCGTGCTGTTATATAAGATACATTCACATATTTTAAAATGCGATATTGCCTCTGTCTAATTTTGGTTTTTTTCTTAACAGGGATTTTGATTTCAATTAGCTTGAATAAATATAGAGTTGAGCAGAATATTTTAGAACCAAGAATTTGGCCAATCGGTCTGTGAAATGAATCACATGAAATGGTTTGCAGATGAAGCGCATTTAGAAAGAAAACAATCTATTTGCAGATTGATGGGTATTAAATTTTGTATCATAACAATTTGATTTATAATGATAATTTAGTTTTTAAGTCAAATTAGAACCCTGAATACCGTAAGCTTCTCTCATTTCAAAGCCGTTCCATGTTGAATAAATTAAAACCATTTGCTTGCACGTTACAAGCGGGGATAGCCGCGTGGGTGAAACTGTGCAAGAAAGACTAAAATGCTTTTTACAAACCGTCTCAAGTACCAAGAGCTGTTTCAACATTGGGAATTAGCAAAGTGTGTAATGGTGCCGGTTTGCTCCTTTAAAAGCATAAAGATGGTGGTGCTAATGAATTTAATGTTATATCATTGAAGGGGAGAAAAAATTAAAATTTTATTCCTGGAATGACCAGGGGATTTTCTAAGAGAGCTGTTTTGTCTGCAGTATCTATTGCTGGTTTATTAAAAAAAGCATTGAGGAGCTTTTGTATTGCGTCTTTTTCAACACCATCGGCAATGATGACGAAACGTGTTTGTTTTATTCCTTTTGGCCATGCTGGCAATCTTATGGGAGGATGAAAAAATGTTTGTACGCCATGTAATACAAGTGGGCGATAAGGGTCATCACGTAATGCGATAATTGCTTTAATACGTAATAATTTTGTACCATAACGCTCTTGTAGGAGATCTAAAAAAGCCTCAATTGTGGCGTAATCAACAGGACCCTCACAGTTTAGTGAAAAGGTACGAATGGTTTTATGGGGGCTATGATCATGTGGGGTAGTCGTAAGATTTTGTTTAAGTTTTGTATTTTCTACTTTTTCATCCCATAATGTGTTATTTATTAATAGATTTGAACAGAAATCTTTAGAATGGGCGTCAATGATTTGTGCTGTAGGATTCATTGTTTTAAGTGTGCTAAGGAGTGCATCTGAAAGCGTTTGTGGGTCTCTAAGATCTGTTTTGGTGAGAATGATTTTATCAGCAAATATTAATTGTTTATATATTTCAGGATAGCGCTCACATATGGAAAGTGGGCTTAATGTATCAAATGTTGCAAGAACAGCATTTATGGACAATGTTTGAATAAACAATGGGTGGCTTAAAAGTATTTGTAAAATAGGGGCGGGATCAGCCATCCCTGTGGTTTCAATGATAATATGATGGAGTTGTTTGATCTGTCCTGTCTGAACGCGATTTATTAAATCAATTAATGTGTCGATGAGATCACTGCGTAAATTGCAGCATAAGCAACCATTGGCAAGCTCAATAATTCCTTCTGTTGTTTTTTCAACCAGAAGGTGGTCAATACTGATTTCGCCGAATTCATTGATGATAACAGCACATTCTGTTAGAAGAGGGTCTTGTAGCATACGGTTGAGCAAAGTTGTTTTGCCAGAGCCTAAAAAACCCGTAATAAGCGTGAGAGGGATGCGCTTTATTTTCATGTTAATCATCAATCATAGTTTTGTTTTTAAAAAATATATCTCAGTATGTCTAACCAATTTATAATGATGTCCGTGAGGGATGTAATGGTTAATCCCTCATGAGATCCATTGTACCTCTATCTTTACGCTTATAAAGGTAGGTGCACGTGGGTATATTATACACTTTTTAGCGTCAATGTTATGATAATTCTTGGTTCTTGAAAGGACTTATAGGAAGGATTTTTATTCCTTGTTTTAATTATTTTATCTACATGTTCATCCACCTTGTGGCGCGCAAGAGACTGGTTTTATTGATTCAACAAATACAGATTTGAAATGAGAGAATCTTACAATACTTGTGGTTTTGACATAAGGTACAAAATAATTAATTATCATTATAAATCAAAGTATTATAATTAATTGTAGATTATGATTTATGGCTTTTTATAGAATGGTTTGCGTGCCTTTTATACGGAATATAGGGTTTTCTTAGTGGTTTTACTGTCATTTTAGGTGTTTGTGGCGTACGAATGAGGTGTACTGATAAAGGATGAGAAAAAGAAGGTGGAGCAGTGATAAAAGGTGAGGTGAGAATAATATTTCCTTGATCATCATATGATTTTGCATGCATTTTTATGGCTTCAGGTGTGCATGTTTGTTGTCTCATATTGTTGGCTTTTGTTATGTTGCTCCCATAAGGTTTTAATGTTGCTAGTGTTAATTGGGGGTTTCCTTGGTGCAAAAATCCTATTTCAAGAAGTTGTGCAGCTTTTTCTTCTCTTTCACTTATGTTGTTAGCACCTAGAATGACAGCAATAATTGTACGTTTATTGCGGGTGGCTGAGGCAACAAGATTAAAACCAGAGGCACAAATAAAGCCTGTTTTCATACCGTCTATCCCATAAAAACGGCCAATGAGGTTGTTTGAGTTATGTTGGATTTTTCGATTATTACCAAAATCAATGGCTGGAATAGAAAAATAATGAGCATATTGTGGAAATTCTCTACGTATTTGAACGGCTAAAAGAGCAATATCGCGTGCCGTGGAATAGTTTTGAGGATCTGGTAAACCACTTGCGTTCGCAAAATGGGTGCCAAACATGCCTAAACGTTTAGCTTCGCTATTCATTTTATGTACAAAATCTTTCTGTGAACCCGCAACAGCTTCACTCATGGCAATGGCTAAATCATTGGTAGATTTAACCATGGTGATACTTAAGGCTGTATCAAGTGTGAGTACAGAACCAGCTTTATAGCCTGAACGATATGAGGGAGCTTTTGCGGCGTATTCGCTGATGGTGATATGTTTGTTTGGTGAAACTTCTCCTCGGCTCATGGCACGAAAAATAACATAAGCGGTCATTAATTTTGTCAAGGAAGCAGGATACCAACGCTCAAAAGCTTGATTATGTTTTAAGATACGCCTCGTTGTAACATCAACAGAAATAAAAGGCTGCGCTAAAGCAACAGCGCTGGATAAACTCAAAATCACAGAAAAAAATAAATTATAGAAGAGACGTTGCATTAATTTAAATCTAGTTCCCTCTTATTCGTTATTTAGAATTGTTTTAATGTAGCACACAAAGCTTTTAAGTCTAGGATAGGGAGGAAAGATGGTTAATTGCTGTATCCGTTGTGTCTGTGGGATAAAAACCAACACTCATTTTTATTTTCCCCTTGAATTTGGTTTGATGACTTAAGTATCTCAAGAAATACTTTTTAAATAATGAAGATTGTACAAGATTTCATGTTCTTGGAGGGATTGAATTTCTCAGAAAGGAATGAATCTGCATAATCATGCATTTTTCTTGCTCTCCTGTTAGGATAGCCCTTGGCACTTGAGACGGTTCGTAAAAAGCATTTTAATCTTTTCTTGTATCGTTTTATTCACACAGATATCCCCGCTTGTAATGTGTAAGAAAATGATTCTAATTGATTCAACCTAGAATAGATTTGAAATGAGAGAATCTTACGGTATTCAGGGTTCTCATTCAAGTTGAATAACGCTAAAACATCCTTATAAGTCAATGAGATGTATGTTATTTAAATGATTTTAAAGAGAGGAAGAATTCTTTTTCAAAAAAATTTACACATTGATTATTTCTTATCATGTACATGTGTTTTATAATTTTGAATTAGAAAGTTTGAAGTATCTTTCTTATATTTTTGTTCCCTATACTCCGCTCAATATACAAAGTTATGCATTATTCTTATCAATTAGTGCATTGTTTCATGATGATTTAGTTTTTGAAGTTTCTGAACAGCGTATGGTGGCATAGGAGGAGGGGTAGGATCTTGAGCTGCTAAGAGAAGCAGTTCATCACACGCTTTTTCAGTTTTTTGGACAAGTTGATCTAGAAAATCACGTTTGCTTAAACCCGCTTCTATCGGGGGAAGAATACGGACACGAATTGTTCCGGGATAGCGGCGAAAATTATTGCGTGGCCAATATAAACCCGCATTGTGTGCAATAGGGACAACTTGAAGTCCTAATTCATTATAGAGCGCGACAATTCCTGACTTATAATCTGGTTCTTGACCGGGTTGTCGGCGTGTTCCTTCGGGAAAAATCAAGATTTGGCGCCCTTGTTTTACTTTCTCTTTTGCTTTTTGTATAATCATTTTTAAAGCTTTGATGGGTGTTGTGCGGTTAATGGGGATAATTTGCGTTTTTGCCATATACCAGCCAAACAATGGAATCCACATCAATTCACGTTTTAAAATGAGAGTGGGATCATCAAAATAAGGAACAAGACTGAAAGTTTCCCAAGCTGATTGATGCTTTGGAGCAATGATATAGGGGCCTTTGGGAAGATTTTCTAAACCTTCAATCTCATAACTTGTGCCTGCGATGTATTTTTGCAAAAAGAGTGTAACGCGTGCCCATGTTTTAGGGACAATCCATGCCTTTTTGCGGGGCATTAAAAAATAAACGGGAGCGTAAAGAATCATTTGTATGAAAGTTGTTGTATAAAAAGCGAACGTAAAAAGAATAGAACGAAGGATAAGCACTACATTTTCCATTTTATATCTATAAGAAGACTTCATATATAATATAATTCACATGAGAAAACATCTTCTTTATGTTTTCTCAAGCATCTATTTTTTCGGTAACTCATTTTCCGATATTTAAAAACAGAAGGAAAGAGGTTAATGGAATTACAAAAAGATAAACTTTTTATTCCACGGATTTTATCTATTGCGGGAACAGATCCTTCTGGTGGCGCTGGAATGCAGGCGGATTTGAAGGTTTTTTCAGCTATGAAAACTTATGGTATGAGTGTGGTTACAGCTGTTGTTGCACAAAATACTCAGGGTGTGCGTTCTTTTCAGGCATTAGATGCTTCTTTTGTTGCAGATCAAATTGATTCTGTTTTTGAGGATATCCATGTTGATGCCGTTAAAATTGGTATGGTTGCAAATGCTCAGATTGCACAGGTTATTGCAGAACGTCTTGCTTATCATAAAGTGCGTTTCATTGTTTTTGATCCGGTTATGGTTGCAAAAAGTGGTGATGTTCTTTTAAAGTCTGATGCAATTGAAATTATGCGTGATGTTCTTGTGCCGATGTCAACTTTGATCACGCCAAATTTGCCTGAAGCTGCACTGTTATTGGGGTGTGAAGTGCAATGGTCTTTAGAGACTATGTATCAATATGCTCCACGACTCTTGGCGCTAGGGTGTCATGCAGTTTTGTTAAAAGGGGGACATTTGAATACGCTTACCAAAAATAGCACAGAAAATTACGATTGTTCTAGTCCAGATCTTTATTGTGATTGTGAAAACCTTTTTATACTTGAAGCTTCTCGTCTTTCAACCACTCATGATCATGGGACAGGGTGTACCATTTCTGCTGCCATTGCAGCTCTGTTACCTACTCAACCTTTGGATTGCGCTGTTAAACAAGCAAAAGATTATTTGCATGGCGCTTTAACTGCTTCAGATGCTTTAAAAGTAGGGAAAGGGCGAGGGCCGCTTCATCATTTTTATGCATTATGGAAAGATTAATACAACGATTGATTGTGAAAAATCTTCACTCTATGAATTTGTTTCGTCATTATATGATGTTTTGGACTTATGACTGATAAGTGTTAGCGCATTGTAGCTTAACAGTTATTTTGTATTAAGAAGGATAAGAAAAAATGTTATAATTTGCTTCTTTTATATATTTTTTACGATTAATCTATCCTGTTTCAGAGGCAATTTTGAGTATAAAAAAGAGAGCAAGGAATTGTAAAATCAGGATTTGATAGCAAAAAGAGTAGAGGGAAAGACCTTTTACAAGGCGATATTAAAGCTGGCGGATCCCGCTATATTCGCTGTTTCTTATATTGGTGGCAAAACAGGGTGAGCCAAAATCGTCATCAAAATTATTATATATCTAACATTTACATAGTTTTTGTCGGCATGGATAGGGTTTTCTAAATAGAAATTGATACTTCCTGATGGAATTATTAATGATCTTTCAGGTGATGTGGTAAATTTTTTTCGGATATTACAACGTCATTATCCTTTTTTATGGAACTGCTTTATAGAATTATTGGCGTTTCAGATGAGTAGCCATGAGGAGTTTCAACATTTAATACAGCAAGATCTAGAAACTTTTACGAATTTAGAGCGGATTTTAAGGTTTTTATATTTATAGTGATTCAGTTTTAGCGAGAAGGTAGTCGATTGCACAATCGGAGTTTCAATAGACTTGTAGCGTATGGTTTAATCTTTTCAAAATTGAATTTTTATTCTGTTGTTTAGCTGATGTTACCATTAAACATTTAAAATGGTCTGATTTTATTGTGCACTATGACGGTTTCAATACTTTATGTTACCTTATCTTGATTTGAAGTTATGTTCCTCATGTAAAATAGAATGCACTTAATATTGTTAATTCACATGTCTATTTTAAAGAGATTTCTCTCAAAGTATGTCACATCCATTTTATAATAACGTTCGTGAATGGTCTAAAGCCTCTATGAAGTGTATAAAGCTATTATGCTTCCCATTTTTACGTTTTCAAGGTGAAAGGGGTACCTCCCTATACTATTTTAGCTCCCAATGTTGCGATAATCTTTGGTATTTCAGAGCGTTCAGAAGAAGAGTTTTTATTCCTTTCTTCAAGTGAATTTTATTGATGCCTCAATTTTTCCTGTTATGCGTGAGCAGATGATTGTGAGTGATTTTAATGTATAGAGATTTGAAATGAGATAATCCTATGATATTTGAGACGCTTGCTCAATATGAATAATGATAAATTATCTTTATAAATCAAGTTATTAATTTATTTTTGTGTTGAAGATTATTCTGGATAAGAATTTGTTCAAGAAAGAGGATTATCAAATGATGTGCCAGAAATCCCAAAAACTTAATTTACTCTAAATAATAGGTGAAAACAGTTTATTTCGTTTGAAATAATTACAATTAGCGTGAGGGATTTTTCATCATCAACTGTGACATAGAAAAAGAAACAATACACATAGAGGACCTTTAAATGATCTTTGAAAGATTTTTTAAGCTCCTTTGGTTATTTTATAAAGCGAAAATTTTTTCTATTAATTAACTAACAGACTAACCATCTAACAAATTATGATGCAACTGTCGTTTTAAATGTTTGCTTTCGAGCTCTTCATAAATATCAGTAACAGACAGTAGATTATCGATCATATAAAAAATTACATTTGTTCAACTTAGATTTGTGATAGATATCTTTTTTAAGACAAAGTAAAAAATAAGAAAATTTGAGTGAGTCATTTGAAACAATTATGTTTGTAAAACTGATTTTAGCTTTTCACTATCAGTATTAAAGGGGATTGGCCAAGCTTCCTTGGTTATATCGATTGCTTGATCATATTTGAGTTCTGCTGAAAATAATAAATTCTTTTAATTGATGAGCAAAAAAGAATTCAGAAGTTTGTAAAGCCCAATTTTTTATAAACGCTAATTCCCTCGTGAGAGGCTTGCATACCAATAACATGACATCTCTTTCTTTTTAAATGCTCAATAGCAATTTTTGTCATGAATGTCCCAATACCTTTTTTCTGAAAATCTGGCTTGGTGACAATATCATACAATCCACCAATCCCATCCGCTTTAATACAAAAACATATTGCTATAGGATTGTTATTTATATAACCAACGAACATCTCTACATCAGAGTCTTTTTTATAACAACGGCCTATTGTTTCATAAAATATAACTGCTTCTTCATTAAAAGGCTCGAAGACTGATGCCATGACATTTCCATAATCTCTAAAATCTTGAAGTGATTCAACTTCCTTGATTTTGAAGCTATCTGGCATAGAAGTAACATGTGAGTCTATATCTTGCGCTAAAGCTGCCATTCCTACCTCTGTTTCAACATGCTCTAAGCCAATAGATAAGAGAACTTCATCAACTTTATAATGAGATGAATGAGGTCCAACCCACTAAACTAAAGGTAGTTTCTGCGCATTAAAGGAAGCGATTATAGATTTTGCCTGCTCTACAGGTATAGTTTCTTGTAAATTTTTAGAAGAGATAATATTGAATGTATCTGAAGCGAATGTTGAATTAATAGAAGACACGCCATTTGAAAAATCAACAACCTTCATTTTAGGGCACAATTTTGGTAAAAAACGTACTTTTGAACAAAAATTATTCTCTAATGATAAGTCAATTTTTGATTTGTTTAACATTTGTTTTTCTTGTCATTGCTCATCATTTCTAATTAATCTTTTATACGGGGGCTGTAAAAATCCGTCTAAGTTAAAAATTATTATCTTAGATCTAAGCCCCCAATCCAATAGATGCTTCATAAGAAATTACGAATCTTAGAAAAACTTTGAAAAAAAAATAAATTGATACAAGATCGAGTGGAAAAATATACAAAACCTGCTGGCAAGCTACATAAAGCTACAACAACCGATGACAAGCTATAACTCCACACAAGAACGAATAAATACAAAATTCAATGGAGCGGGCGATGGGATTCGAACCCACGACCCCAACCTTGGCAAGGTTGTGCTCTACCCCTGAGCTACACCCGCTTACCGATTCGATATATGTCTTGTCTGTATGGCGTAGGCTTCTACGAATTGCAACAAAAAAATATCATTTTAGTTTGATTTATTTTGTCCATGTTTAAATAAAATGAAATAAAGATTGATTTTAGAAAATTCTTCAGTAATAGATTATTCTTTTTTTAATTTTTGCATGGAGAGGGGTGGAATATAATGTTGAAGAGAATAAATATATTAGGGATTATCATTGCAACTGTTTTTATGATGAACAGTGTTGCAAAGGCAGATGACCAAGTTAAACGCGTTAAAGTTGCAATAACGCAAATTATGGTCCATCCTGCTGCGGATGCCGTTCGTAAAGGTGTGGAAGATGTTCTTGCAGAAAATGGTTATAAGCAAGGTGAAAATTTTCAACTTACCTTTTTATCAGCGCAGGGTAATATTTCAACAGCAACGCAAATTGCACGTAAATTTGTTGGTGATAAACCCGATGTTATTGTAGCAATTACCACGCCTTCAGCACAAACGATGCTTGCGGCAACAAAAACAATTCCTATCGTTTTTGCGGCGATTTCTGATCCTATCGGAGCTAAAATCGTTTCTTCGCTTACCAAACCTGGCGGTAATATGACGGGGAGTTCTGATCGTATAGATGTTGCAGAAAGTGTTAAACTTTTACAAGAAGTAAAACCAGATTTGAAAAAAATTGGTTATCTCTATAATGCTTCTGAAGCAAATTCTGTTTCAACACTTAAGGTGTTAAAAGATGCGGCAAAAAAAGTTGGAATTGAAATCATTCCTTCATCAGCACCAAAACCTTCAGATGTTCAGGCGGCAACACGGGCTTTAATAGGTAAGGTAGATATCATTTTTATTCCCGCTGATAATACGGTTCTTTCTGTTTTAGAGGGGGCAGTAAAGGTCTCACAGGAAGCAAATGTTCCTGTATTTACTGTTGATGCTAATTCTATTGGACGCGGTCCCTTTATGACGCAAGGTGTGAATTTCTATGATGTAGGGGTTGATGCTGGGAAGCTGGTTGTGCGTATTCTAAAGGGTGAAAAGCCTGGTGATATTGATGTTGTGCAGGCGGCTAATAATGACATTCGAATTGATATGAAAGCAGCAAAAAAAGCGGGGATTGTTATTCCGCAGGCAGTTATTGATCGTGCAACAAAAGTGATTCAATGACTTTCATTGATAGGATGTTGATACAATAAAATACGTTAAGTTTTCATGGGGATTGTCTTTACATGAATATATTTGCGTTTTCTGGCGCTGTAGAATTAGGTCTTATTTATGCGTTTGTGGCTATAGGGGTTTATCTCTCTTTTCGCGTTTTGGACTTTCCTGATTTAACAGTTGATGGCTCATTTCTTCTTGGGTCTTGTGTCTGTGGCGTCTTGATTCTTTTAGGTTTTAATGCATGGACAGCTATGGCATGTGCTTTTTGTGCAGGCATGGTAGCTGGTTTATTAACCGCTCTGTTGAGTTTGCATTTTGGTATTTTGAATCTTTTAGCTTCTATTTTAACAATGTCGGCACTTTATACGGTTAATCTTCGTATTATGGGAATTATGGGAGGGTCTAATGTTAATTTAGCTCTTGCTGATACGGCGTTAACGCCCTTTTATAATCTGTTTGGTTTGTCTGATATTTTTGTGCGTCCTCTTTTCGTTGGTATTGTGTTGCTCGTTATGGCGTTTTTGATTTGGCGCTTTTTGGAAAGTGAAATTGGTCTTGCTATGCGTGCAATGGGCGCTAATCCACGCATGGCGACGGCGCAAGGTGTTCATACATCAGCATTGATATATTTTGGAATGGGGCTTTCCAATGCGTGTGTGGCACTTGGTGGTTCTCTTTATATTCAAACTGCGATTGCAACAGATATTACCGGTGGAATTGGAACAATTGTTTTTGGATTGGCAGCCGTGATTATTGGTGAAACTCTCTTTCGTACGCGCAATATTTTTTGGATTATAATCAGCTGTATTGTAGGGTCTGTACTTTATCGTGTGGCGGTGCAATTTGCATTTGAAGCAAATGGCATTGGTATTGATACGTCGACAGATCTTCAGTTGATTACTTCGTTGTTGGTTGTTTTAACCCTTATTGTGCCACGCTATTGGAGGAGGCATAAACGTGATTGAATTTTTTCATGTTGGGGTCACATTTAAACCGCAAACACCTTTGGAAAAACAGGCTTTAATTGATATTAACCTGAAAATTGATCAGGGTAGTTTTGTTACGGTTATTGGTTCAAATGGTGCTGGTAAATCAACTTTGCTCAGTGTTTTAGCGGGTGCAACGCTTCCCTCAACGGGGAAAGTGGTTATCAATGGACAAAATGTTTCTAGGCAATCAGTCAGTGAACGCGCTGGAAAGATTGCTTGTGTTTTTCAAGATTCTTTAGAGGGAAGTTGTGGTTCTTTAACAATTGAAGAAAATTTGGCTCTTGCTGCTCTTCGAGGAAGTCGTCGTGGTTTGCGTGCGGCTTTAAATCATGAGAAACGGCAATTTTTTCGAGAGAAAATTGCTCAATTAGGCATTGGTCTTGAAGCATATATTCATAATCCTATGGATAGTTTGTCAGGTGGGCAACGCCAAGCAGTTTGTCTTGTGATGGCAACATTAGCACATGCGGATGTTTTATTGCTTGATGAACATACCTCAGCGCTTGATCCTGGAATGGCTGATTTTGTGATGCGGTTGACTGAAAAAATCGTTGAAGAGAAAAAATTAACGACTATCATGGTGACTCATTCTATGCGTCAGGCTCTTGATTATGGCGATCGTACCTTGATGTTGCATGGTGGAAAAGTGATTTTGGATGTCTGTCATGAAGAGCGTAAGGGCTTGGATGTAAATGATTTAATTGGCATGTTTCAGAAAGTTCGCGGGGAAGTTCTTGATGATGATGAACTGTTAATGGATTAATAGTGTGGCTCAGAAAAAAGCACATGAAGTTGATCAGTTTCTAATGCGCTTTTCACGTGCTTTTCCTATTGTTCTCATTTATGGGCCAGATCGTGGTCTTATTTGTGAGCGTGCACAATGTTTTGCAAAACTTACACGGGTAGCAATAGAAGATCCATTTTCGACAATTCGTTTGGATGCTGCTGAAATTGATAAAGATCCTGCACGTTTAGAAAATGAAGCGCGTACGTTATCGCTTTTTGGGGGAGATCGTTTGATATGGATCTCTAATGCTGCTAACCAAAAAGGTTTTCTTGCTGCCTTAAAGCTTTTAATTGAGAAACCACCAGAAGCTTGTTTTATTCTCATTGAGGCAGGGGATTTAAAAAAAGGAACAGGGTTGCGCAATGCTGTTGAAACAGCATCAAAAGCGATGGCTTTGCCCTGTTTTGCCGATGATATGCGTTCTCTTGACGGTTTGATTGATGAGGTTTTAGGACAGTTTAAGAAGACTCTTTCTTTAGATGCACGTAGATGGTTGCATGAATGTTTAGGGGCGGATCGCCTTGTATCACGAGGTGAATTAGAAAAGCTTTGTCTTTACGCTGCAAATGTTCGTATTACTCTTGAAGATGTGAAAGCTGTTGTAAGCGATGTCAGTGCTCTTTCTCAAGATGAAGTCATTGATGCTCTTTTATTGGGCGATATATCAGGCTTTGAAGCGCATTTTAACCGACATGCAGCAGTGCAGGGGGCACTTTTTTTAATTTTGAGTACAGCTCAAAGGCATTTTCAGCAATTACAGCTATTGCGTTATCAGGTAGAGGTTGAAGGAAATTCACCTTTTACGGTGGTTTCTCAGGCACGTCCTCCCATTTTTTTTCAACGGAAAAAGATCGTTGAACAAGCTTTAAAATATTGGAAGTTAGAACAAATTTCTTATGCAATGGAAAGAATTCAGAGTGCTGTTTTAGACAGTCGTAAAAATCCACTTTTGGGCGAAGCTATCATTCGTCAAGTTTTGTTAGGGCTTACAATTATTGCACGACGCCAGATGGCAGCTTAACAGCCTAGAAATATAATGATTTTTTATTTTTGGTATACCACAGAGGTATTTTCAGTAATTAAAACTGTTATGCTATCAAGTAGAGGTTGAGGGAACTTGTATTTTTGAGGATGCATTTTAGGAGCTTGAAAGCTTGATAGAAATTTTTCTTCAAAAGAAATAGTTTATTTTCAAAAGGCCATTTTGAAACAGTTTTATTATTTTGTTGTGTCGTAAAATACTGTTTTTTAGGGTAGTGATACGAGGCCCATATCAAATTTTATGTGTTCGATGTTTTTTTGTGTGGGTATTTGGTGAATATTAGGTTGGTTCATAGAGTCTTAATGGAGTAACACCCCCGTGTAAAAAAGAGTATCTCAAACAACAGAAGACACTTGTATGGTAGATTCATACGCTTTCTTAGAAATATTTTTCAATGCGCGTTATAACTATTTTGCGGCGGTGTTTATGAATGGTGTAGAAGTAAAGTTCCTTGTGAAGAATATAAAACCCATAGAGCAACTCTATCTTTACGCTTAATAAAAGTGCAAGTCGACACTCATTATATACTTTGCTAGCCTCTAATGTTGCTACAGTTTTTAGCATTAGAAAGCGTTTTTCATCATTTTTGCTCACATGTCTTCTTGTGATGTGTAGACAAGAGATTTTAATTGATAAGAGGGTTTGTGATGGAAGAATTTTACAGTATTCGAAGTTATGATTCAAATTGAAAAAAGTATTATTTTTATAAATCAATGTATTATAGATTAATTGAATCACATAAAATAGTGAGCCAGAGGAATCTTTTAGACAAGAAAATGAATTGTTTGCAGATTGGTATGAATTAAGAATCTTCGTGGGGTGAGGAGAAAGTCAAAATAGATTATGATGAAAATGACAACACCTATGGGGAAACTTTTATGTTTGATATAGAGATGATTATCTTAGCAATGAATGTGTCTCATAAACAGAGCTAGCCATTGTTTATTATTAATAATTTATTATTTTTCATATTGAATCAATCAGAACAATGTCTTTTGCGCGTCATAAGTGGGGGCGTGTGGATAAAAACTGTGCAAGAAAGCACTAAAATGCCTCTTATGAATGCTCTCAAATTCCAAGGTTTTTTGCAACATTGGGGGTAGGAAAATATAATGATAGTGTTTTATTAAGTGTGAAGAGGGTCGTGCTTAATAGATTTATAGTTATAACATTTACGAACACTGTCGTGAGATAGGCTAGAGAGCGAGATGCCTTTTTAAAACAAACGCATGAATTTGTAATCCAAATCTATTCTATTTAGGGCGTTCTGTTTTACGTGAGGGGTGTGATTCCATTAAAGGGATATTCGGTGTTTTTATTATCAAACTTTTTCTTTATTGAGAGGTCGTGTTTTTCTCATATTTATTTGATTTATGGTATCCGGAATCTGGAGAGGAAAATGTTTTTAATGGTATCTTTTGGTATGCGTTGTTTTACGGTGTTTTCAATATTCGCGAAACTTATGTTGTTGTAGGTGGAGGCGTAATACGTTTTTATATAGGTCTGATGTACAAATTAATGAACGTATCGGGATAATTGGAGAAGAGCTAGTGTCTGCTTACGCTTTTGATGTGTTTTTTTGTGAGTAAAATTAGTAAGATAAAGTAAACTGATGGGATTTTATGTAGAGTCGTTGTTATCCTAATTGAGAGTGCATTTTATTTTGTTTCGGTGATGCGCTTTGATCAGTAATTAAGAGGGAGTTTTAGAGCGTGATGTTAGATTTCTCGTCATTTATTTTTTATGTGTTTTCTAGGTAAAGTGATCTGTTGTCAGCTTGCGCAGGTGATAATTGGTAAACTGCGTTATTCTTTATTCCCTAGTTGTCATTTTTTAATGTTTTACGCATAACTCTTGAACAAACAAACAAGAAAATTGTGATTTTACAATTGTCTTTATTGCCATTTGCAAAGAATCTTTGAAGGTGAAAGATGCTCCATATTCAGTTTGAAAAAATAGCACTCATTGGGATCGGTCTGATTGGGTCTTCTTTAGCAAGAGTGATTAAAAAGAAAAATCTTGCGGCTCAGATTTCTATTGCAACACGTCGTCCAGAAACCCTGAAAAGAGCGCGTGAATTGGAGCTTGGGGACTTTTATACGACAGATAATGCAAAAGCTGTTGAAGGAGCAGATTTGGTTATTCTTTCTGTTCCTGTTGGGGCTAGTGCAGAAGTGGCAAAAACCATTCGTGATCATTTAAAACTTGGAGCGATTGTGAGTGATGTTGGTTCTACGAAAGCGTTGGTTATTGCGGAAATGGCACCTTTATTGCCAAAAACGGTTCATTTTATTCCAGGGCATCCAATTGCTGGAACGGAATATTCAGGACCGGATGCTGGTTTTGCTGATTTATTTATGAATCGTTGGTGTATTTTAACGCCTTTTGCGGATAGCGATGCTGCTGCTGTCGCACAATTAACAGCGTTTTGGGAAGCTTGTGGTGCGCGTGTCGAAAAGATGGAACCTAAGCATCATGATCTTGTTTTGGCTATTGTTTCACATTTACCCCATTTGATTGCGTATAATACTGTTGGGACAGCGAGTGATTTAGAAAAAGTAACAAATTCGGAAGTAATTGCTTATTCCGCTTCCGGTTTTCGTGATTTTACGCGTTTAGCATCTTCTGATCCCGTTATGTGGCGAGATATTTGTTTGCATAATAAGGATGCTATTTTAGAAATGTTGAGCCGTTTTAGTGAGGGGCTTGCTTTTTTAGAACGGGCAATTCATTTAGGAGATGGTGAGACACTGTTTAACTTTTTTACACGTACGCGTGCTGTACGTCGCAATATTATTGATGCTGGACAGGAAATTGATGCTCCTGATTTTGGACGTCAGAGTGTTTCTAAAAAAGGGTGAATAAAAGCAAGGGGTTTTTGTTGAATTTCGTTGGTTTTTTCTAGAAATCGATAAGAAGTTTTTTCTTTATTCAGTCATAGATTGCAATAAAAAAGAGTGACGATTGCTCCGATACAGATAACCATGACTTTAAAAGGTTTTATGTGTGCACGATCATCTTGCTTAGCTCTCTATAGGGCATATGATGTACAGAAGAGGTTACTGATCTGTAGAAGTAACAAAAAAATGAGGTCGTTGTAGAACTTCATAGAGTGGGTTATTGTTTTTGTTTTGGTATAAAGTCGGGCTTGACCGTATTGATTATTGACCGTTATATTGCAACATTGCAAAATGTTTATTTGCAGAGCTTTGATGATTTTTATAAAACTTGAAATAGACTGAGGAAGAGTTTTACCAGAAAGTATTGAGTTTTGTTAAAAAATATCTTTTGGTATAGCTATCGTATTTTGGGTGACGCAGTAAGTCATTATTGGCGTGATAATGGGAGTGCTTTTGCAAGCCATGTTGCGCTATCGGGGCTTTTAGCATTTTTCCCTTTTTTTATTTTTGGAACATCGTTTGCTCGTTTTCTAGGTGCTTTTACCTATACACCGCAAAAAATTAAAGCACTGGTGCAGTTATTGCCTGATGTTATCGCAGAGCCTTTATCTCAGGAAATTGTCAATGTTTTAACCATTCATCGAGGAGGTGTGTTGACGCTTTCTGTCATTGGAGCGGCTTATTTTGCTTCTAATGGGATAGAGGCTTTGCGTACGGCTTTAAATAAAGCTTACCGTGTTACTGATCGACGGAGTTTGTTGTTTTGTCGTTTTCAAAGTCTGTTTTTTGTAATCCTTGGAGCTGTTGGTCTTGTTGTGATTAGCTTTTTATTGATTCTGGCGCCTTTGTTGATCAAAATTATGCAAAATCATTCTTTTTTTATGACTGAATATATTGCTGCTATTCGTGTATGGCGTTATACAGTTGCAATCGTTATTTTGTTTATCAGTCTTTTGATTGTTCATAAATGGCTTCCAGCAGGGCGGCGGAAATTTATAGATATTTTACCAGGAATAGTGGTGACAATGTTTATATGGTTTATGGCTTCTATCGCTTTTGCGCAATATTTAACGATGTTTGATTATATTTCTACCTATGCAGGGTTGGCATCTATTATGGTTGCTATTATTTTTCTCTACATATTGAGTGCAATTTTTATTTTGGGAGGAGAAATAAACGCGGCGATAATGTTTTATCGCAAGGATTTGCAACATTCAGATGAATGAAAGAGTTTATTATTACTTGAAAGCCAAGGTATGAGTATCCCAATAAAGCCTGCTATCACTTTGTTGATTGATGCAGATGCTTGTCCCGTAAAAGATGAAGTTTATCGTGTGATGAATCGTTATCAGCTTAAGACATTTGTTGTGGCAAATCGTTCTTTGTCCCTTCCAGATGAAGCACTCATTGAAAGAGTGGTCGTTGCTGGTGAATTCAATGGTGCTGATGATTGGATCGTAGAACATGTGCGTGAGGCAAGTATCGTTATTACCAGTGATATTCCTTTAGCAGCGCGGGTTGTGCAAGCTGGGGGTTTTTGTCTTTCGCCAACGGGGCGTATTTTTGATGTAAATTCAATTGGTCAGGCTTTGGCGATGCGCAATTTGATGGAAGATTTGCGTGGACAGGGCAGTATAATAGGTGGTCCCCGTCCTTTTTCTCGTAAAGACCGTTCTGCTTTTTTGTCAGCACTGGATCTTGTTATACAACGTTTAAAAAAACGCGGTTATTAAAGTTATAGGGCTTCTTTAATGACTGCTTTTATAAGTGCTTTGGCATCGTCATTGGCCCATGGAGCTACACCATTGAAAGAAGCAATGAGATATCCTTCTTTATCAATGAGCAATGTAATGGGGAGTCCTAAAGCGAGCCCCTGTTTTCTAACATTGTTGAAAATATCCATTGTTTCATCGCGATAGTAAAGCAAATTATCTGAATGAATATTCTGTAAAAATTGCTGAATTTTTTCAGGAGAAGCAGTTTTATCGATATTAATAGCTATGACATCAAAGTTTTCTCCACCTAATTCACGTTTTAATTGCGCAAGTTCAGGCATTTCTGTGCGGCAAGGTGCACACCAAATAGCCCATAGATTGACCAGCATTGGTTTTCCGGTAAATTCGCTGAGTGTGCGCTCTTTTCCTTGAATATCCTTGAAAGAGAGTTTATTCATATCTGAGAGCGTATCAGCAAATCGTATGTGGCTAAAAAAGCCTTTTGCTGCTTTTCGTATCGCCATCATTTTTTCTGCTCGTGCTTTATTAATGTTTATTTCTTGTGCTTGTGCTGCTGAAATGAAATTGAAAAGAAAAAACTCTCTTTTGGTATCGTAGTTTATGGTTGCGTATAAACTCAGTGCAATGATAAAGAATGCAAGGGAGAGTTGCCTTTTTTTATTGTTTTTTTCGCTGATGAAAATTTGAAAAATCATAATTTTGTCCTTTGGATGGGTGTTTTCAGAATATGACAGATGAGAAGTTAAAGAACCAAATGTGGGGTGGTCGGTTTGCGGCAGGTCCTGCTGCAATTATGGAAGAAATTAATGCCTCTATTGATTTTGATCAAAAACTTTATCGACAAGATATTGAAGGTTCTCTTTCTCATGCAGCTATGTTAGCGCAAACGAAAATCATTTCACAATCAGATTATGAAAAAATTGTTCATGGTTTGAAACTTATTCGCCAAGAAATTGAAGACGGTAAATTTGTTTTTTCACGAAAGCTTGAAGATATTCATATGAATATTGAAGTGCGGTTGAGTGCGTTGATTGGTCCTGTAGCAGGACGTTTGCATACGGCGCGTTCACGCAATGATCAAGTTGCTGTTGATTTTCGCTTGTGGGTACGTGAAGCAACGCAAAAAATAGCACAAGCTTTAAAAGGATTGATAGAGCAATTACTTATTCGCGCAGAACAACATGTTGATACCTTTATGCCAGGCTTTACGCATTTACAATTGGCTCAACCCGTAACATTGGGTCATTATATGATGGCTTATGTTGAAATGTTTGGTCGAGATTTATCGCGGATGCGTGATGCTGTTGAGCGAATGAATGAATCGCCTTTAGGGGCGGCTGCTTTAGCGGGGACAGGCTTTCCAATTGACCGTTTTATGACAGCAAAAGCGCTAGGCTTTCGGGAACCTACACGCAATTCAATTGATAGTGTTTCAGATCGTGACTTTGCATTGGAATTTTTAAGCGCTGGTGCTCTTTGTGCAACACATCTTTCGCGATTGGCGGAAGAAATTGTCCTTTGGTCAAGTGCACAGTTTTGTTTTATTCATTTATCAGATGCTTTTTCAACAGGGTCTTCCATTATGCCACAAAAGAGAAATCCTGATGCGGCAGAGTTAGTACGAGCGAAAGCAGGTCGATTGAATGGTGCACTTATGGGATTGTTAACGGTGATGAAAGGATTACCGCTTGCTTATTCAAAGGATATGCAAGAAGATAAGGAATATGTGTTTGATGGGGCTTTGAGTTTGGAATTATCACTAGCAGCAATGACAGGGATGATTGCTGATTTGAAAGTGAATAAAAAAGCCATGAAACAAGCAGCGGATTTAGGGTATGCAACAGCTACAGATTTTGCGGATTGGCTTGTACGCAATTTAGGGATTCCTTTTCGCAAAGCACATCACATCACAGGGTGTGCTGTGGCATTGGCAGAAAAAAAACAGTGTCGCCTTCATGATTTATCATTAGATGAACTTCAAGCAATTTGTCCTGATATCAATGCGACACTTTTTGATGTTTTGACCGTTGAAAAATCTGTTGAAAGTCGTAAAAGCTTTGGGGGAACAGCGCCTTCAGAGGTTCTTCGGCAAATTGCATATTGGAAAAAGCGTCTCGTGAGCGCTTGAGTGATTGTATTTTAAAGGTAAAAAAGAAATCGAGATGAGGAAAGAGGACAAATGAAAATTATATTAAAGGGGTTGGTGATTGTCCTTTTGGGGGGCTTGGGTATTGTTGGGTGTGGGCGTAAAGGGTCATTAGAGTTACCTCCTTCAACAGGAGTGAATTCTTCACAAGGAACTTTTGTTTCTCAAGGCAAAACAGATAAACCTTTTATTCTTGATCGGTTAATACAATAGGAATTTTTATGCGTTTTTTTTCTTATCATCAGGGTGTGCTTCACGCTGAAGGTCTTTCTCTTTTGGAACTTGCGCGGGAAGTTGGAACACCTTTTTATTGTTATTCAGCTAGCGCAATCGTTGCACATTTTAAAGATTATCAGAATGCATTTCATGATATGCCGAGTTTAATTGCTTATGCGGTTAAAGCGAATTCCAATCAAGCAGTTTTACAACTTTTAGCTAACAATGGAGCGGGAGCTGATGTGGTCTCAGAAGGGGAATTACGGCGTGCACTTGCTGTTGGTATTCCTGCGCAGAATATTGTTTATTCTGGTGTTGGTAAAACAGTGAGAGAAATAGATTTTGCTCTTGCACAAGATATTTATTGTTTTAACGTTGAATCAGAGCCAGAACTTGAACAATTATCGGCGCGGGCTGCTGCGCTTTCAAAAACGGCTCGTATTTCTTTACGCATTAATCCTGATGTGGATGCTAAGACTCACAAGAAAATTACAACAGGTAAGTCTGAGAATAAATTTGGTATTCCACTGTCTTTGGCGGGTGATGCATATAAAAAAGCAGCCCAATTGCCCGGTCTTCATGTGTGTGGTGTTGATCTCCATATTGGCAGTCAAATTTGTGATTTAAAACCGTTTGAAGATGCATTTGTTATTGTTGCAGATTTTGTGCGTCAATTATGGAATAATGGTTATGCGATAACCCATATCGATATTGGGGGCGGGCTTGGTATTCCTTATGGTTATGAGCAGCATCCAGTACCTTCTCCTTTTGAGTATGCAGCACTGGTAAAGAAACATATTGCGCCTTTAGGGATCAATATTATCCTAGAACCTGGGCGTAGTATTGTTGGTGAAGCCGGTGTATTGGTAACATCGGTTGTGTATTTAAAAAAGGGGGAAGGACGAAATTTTGTTATTGTTGATGCGGCGATGAATGATTTCATGCGTCCAACGCTTTATGATGCGTGGCAAAATGTAATGCCAGTGAAAAAAACACCAGTAGATGCCCCTCTGATTAATGCTGATATTGTTGGTCCTATTTGTGAAACTGGTGATTATTTAGGCTTGGAACGTTCTTTACCAGTGTTGAAAGCGGGTGATGTTTTGATGTTAACAGGAGCAGGGGCTTATGGCGCAGTGATGGCAAGCACTTATAATAGTCGACTTTTGGTGCCGGAAGTTCTGGTTCAGGATACGCGTTATGCAGTCATTCGTCCACGCCTTGATTATGCACAATTGATAGGCTGTGATCATATTCCAGATTGGATTGAGCCCAAATTAGATTGAGCATTATTAAATATTTTGGGTCTTATTTTTACTAAACTTTGATGAAACAATTTATTTTCTAGAAATTGTTTTGTATGGGGTTTATGATCTTAATGCACCACGATAAAAGGGGATAAATGCTTGTTTATGAAAAATAAAAACATCAAAGGTTTTGCAATGAAGCTTTTGTGTGCGCGCATTTTGATGTGGGGGATCCTTTCATTTGAACGGATGTGGGTACGGTTGTTGCCATTTTTCCTCGTTCTTAGTCTCTTTTGTTCGTTTAGCTGGTTGGGACTTTTTGGTATTTTGGGCTATTGGTCACATTTGCTCTTACTTGGGGTTATACTTATTTGTGCTGGGGCGAGTTTATTTTTTCTTATTCGTTTTCGGTTTCCCACAATGCGGGAAGTAAATTGCCGCCTTGAACGCGTCAATGATCTTAGACATCAGCCTTTGAATATTCAGACAGATCGTTTATGTTCTGAAAATGATGAAGATTTTAGTGCTGTTATTTGGCGTGAACATCAACGCCGAATGGCAAAGCAATTATACCATTTAAAAACGGGATTTATCTCTCTTAATAGTGCGGATTATGATCCTTTGGCTTTGAGGGCTTTGTGTGCTCTTCTTTTTGTGTGCGCTTTTAGTTTTTCTTTTGGTTCACAAGGGGGGCGTTTGGCTGATGCCTTTGATTTTCGTCCTGTCGTTGATGAAAAACTCATGCGGATTGATGCTTGGGTAACACCACCTGCTTATACCGGTGTGGCACCGATTTATTTGACAAAAGATGAGAAAACACAACTAGAAATCCCTGAAGGGAGTAATGTTGTTGTGCGTGTTGTCAATGGGGCTGGCATTACAGTAAAAGCAAAGTCTGTAGAAGATGGGAGGGAAGTTTCGTTTTCAGAGAAAACGGAACAAACAGCTTTGAATGATCCAATTGTTCATTTTGAAACACATTTAAAGCATTCAATAAATTTATTTGTATCATCACGTCGTAAAAAACAGCAATGGCATTTGCAGATAATTAAGGACACGCTTCCAACAATTCATTGGTTGGAAAAACCAGGGAGGATTTTAACAGGATCATTGGAATTACGATATGTGGTGGATGATGATTATGGTGTGACAAAGGCTTTTGTTGAAATAGAGCCTTTTCTTCCTCAGAATAAAAGTGCTTCTTCTCTTTATAATGCTCCGGAAATAGAGCTTCTTCTTCCGCGTGGTGGAAAGGGGAAAATGCGAATGGTGCAGGATATATCAGCGCATCCATGGGCGGGTTCGCAAGTCAAAATTACTTTGGTGGCAGAAGATGGTGCGGGGCAGAAAGGGCGTAGCAAAACTTTTGTTATGATATTACCACAGTGTGTTTTTTCGAATCCTGTTGCACGCGCAGTGGTTGAACTGCGTCGTTTATTAGCTCTTAATCCTTTAGCGCGAGAGCGGGTACTTGATATGCTTTCTGCTTTGCTTGTGCGTCCAGAAAAGGGGTTGCAAAATGCATCGCATTTTATTGTTCTACAAAGTGCGTGGACAAGACTTTCTTTAGCACAAACAGACGAGGATTTGCGCGATGTGGTGGATTATTTATGGCAAATTGCTTTGGGTATTGAAGGCAATCAACTTGAATCCGTGCAAAAAAAGTTAAAACAAGCACAAGCTGCTTTACGTGATGCATTGCGTTACGGTGCTTCAGCGGCAGAAATTGAACGGCTTATGGCAGATTTACGTCAAGCTATGGATGAGTATATTCGTGCTTTGGCTGAAAAAGCACCGGATAGTCAAGTTTCTAAAAATTCTAAAAGCTCAAAAAGTCCTAATCTTTCTGAAGCTACATTACAAGAAAAGCTAAATTTAATTGAGGAAATGGCTAAAACAGGCTCTTCTTTAGCAGCTGAACAACTCTTGGCGGAAGTTGAACAGACGCTTGATCATTTGCATGTGCAAAAAGGCAATCAAAATGAGGGAGAAAAAAGCCAATCTGCACAAATGAAAGAAAAGATGGACCAGCTTGGAGATTTAATGCGTCGTCAGCAAGAAATTCTCAATGAAACACATCAGTTAGAGATGGAACAAAAACGCGGAGAAAATGTACCGGAAACACAAAAAAAATCTTTAAAAAAACGTCAAGCTGAATTGCAATCTGAATTATCAACATTAGAAAAAGAATTATCAGAACGAGGATTTGAAACAGGGGGCGCATTGAAAAGGGCAGAAGAAAAAATGAATTCTGCGGAAAATGCGCTTGATAATGGAAATCATCAGGTATCTATACAAAATCAGTCTGATGCTTTGGAATCTTTGAGGCAAGGTGCACAAAATGTTTTGAAAAAAATGCGCGAAACACTTAAAGAAACGGGAGATGAGCAAAATGCTGATTCTGGTCCTAAAGATCCGTTAGGACGTCCACTTTCTTCAAAAACAGATGAAGAACAAGAAGGCGAGGCACTACCACAAGAAAGTGATCAAATGCGTACGCGGCAGATTTTGGATGAAATTCGCAAACGTCTTGGTAAAGAGCATCTTTCAGAAGAAGAAAAAAACTATCTTGAAAGATTGCTTCATTTTAATTAACCAGTGTTGGCTTTTTTCTTAATTGATGTCAAAAACAGTGTATGAAGAACCTCTATGGGGTTTATCTCCAAAAAAATGATTAAAGTGCTTGTAAGGCAATAATCATCCTGTTGTACTGATTTTTTAATCATTTAAGTTTAAAATATGCAATATTGAAATGTTCGCTATTGCGGAAAAAAAGCAGAAGTCCATATAGGTTTGGTATATGAAAATCTGTAATGTTTGAAATTTGTTTCTACATGGTATGTTGAGTTGGATATCGTTACGCTGAAAGATTTTTATGCTTCTGCACTTGGACTACGTGTGCAAAAGACGCTGTGTGACCAATTGAATTTATGGTGGCCTGATCTTACGGATAAACGGATTATGGGATTGGGTTATGCACTTCCTTATCTTTCTACATTGCGTGAACGTGCCCAACAATGTTTTGCTTTTATGCCTGCTGCTCAGGGTGTTTCGCCTTGGCCTTGTTCTGAGCAAGTTGCTACAGCGCTTGTTTTTGAAGAAGATTTGCCGCTTCCTGATGCGTCAGTTGACTGTATTTTATTAGTACATGCATTAGAATATACAGAAAATTCATTTGAAACGTTGAATGAAATATGGCGTGTTTTAGCACCCAATGGCCACTTGATCGTTATTGTACCTAATCGCTCTGGCTTTTGGGCGCGCAATATTACTACGCCCTTTGGTTATGGCGAACCCTATAGTCGGCAACAAATTACTCGTTTGTTCGAAAAAACAAATTTTGTTTCTGGTCCAATACAAGAAATTGTACACTATATGCCCTCTACGGGGTATTTTTCGCGGTTGTTCTCATTTTTTTACGAGCCATTTGCTCGCTATCTTTTGCCTTATTTTGGTGGACTCTTAATGTGTCAGGCACAAAAACGTGTTTATCAGGGTTTGCTCGTACAGCGTCGTCAGTCGCGACGTATTTTTATTCCTGCTTTATCGCCACAGACAAGAAATATTTTAATTTATAAAGATAATTAATCATTTTGTCATTGTCATAAGAACCGCAAGTATAGAAGGATTCTCTTATTTCAATTTTTTGCATTTACAATTTAAAAATATTCTTTTGTACATTAATATGTGGAATTGGTATGTGAATAAAAATCTCAAGTATCTATATACCGAACCATATTTCATGAATAGTGGAAACATTTTAAAAGAAAAAAATGCTGGCATCTTCGTAAAAATAGCAGAGTCCAAGGGATCTTGCATAATATGGTTTATGGTGGTTAAAAACTGTACAAGGAAGGATTAAAATGCTTCTTATGAACCATCTCAAGTATCAAGGGCTCCTCTGCAACATCGAGATCTAACATAAGTGTGTGATGGTGCTGGCTTATTCTTTTATAAACGTAAAGATGGTGGTGCTCAGTGGCTTTATCGTTAGGATAAACATTTAGCGTTATATCATTAATTATATAACCTCTTAAGAGGAGATAAAATCATAAAGAATAGAAGAAAACTATAAAGATAAAAAACATCTCTCAATTTAGGCTAGTGAATATGAGATAAAGCAGTGCGTGGAGCGGTTTTTCTGAAAAAATAATCATAAATAGCACTCATCTAAAGATGATAGTTATGATCAAGAATGTTGCTAAAAGATATCACGATTATTTATATGCGAAACATATTAAAAACTTTAGAAAGAACAAAAGCATGTGAAACAGAAGTTACAAAGTATATCGTGAGGGTTGAAAGCATTTTTGTTTCTGGTTCTCATGTTGGAATATTTCGTTTTTTATTCATAATGTTATATATTTTGTCATAAGAGTACAGATAAGAGTAAGTTCTATGTATATGTAATAGCATTCGAATTATACGTGAAAGTTTTTTCATCTCGTTTCTGTTTTCATTTAGGATATTAAAATTATTTTTGAAACAGTAAATCTCGAATTAAAGATTTAAACGATAACCATTTTGATCTGTCATGAGAATTTGTGCATTGGAGGGATCTTTTTCGATTTTTTGTCGCAAACGATAGATATGGGTTTCTAAAGTATGAGTGACAATATTTTCATTATAACCCCAAACTTGTTCTAACAATGTTTCACGGCTGACAATTTTATCATTGGCATAATAGAGACATTTAAGAATCGCTGCTTCTTTTTCTGTGAGACAGATTTTATTGTTGCATTGATCAAGAAGAAGTTTTTGTCTTAGTTTAAAAGTATAGGGACCAATATGAAAGGTTGCGTCTTCATTTTGTTCATATTGGCGCAACTGTGCTCGAATTCTCGCTAATAACACCGCAAAGCGAAAGGGTTTTGTTACATAATCATTGGCGCCTGTTTCAAGATCTAAAATATTATCACAGTCTGTATCATAATTTGTTATCATGATAATGGGGGCACGAAATCCTTGGGTGCGTAATTGTTTAACGGCTTTGTAGCCATCAAGATCAGGAAGTTGAAATCCCAAAATAGTGAGATCAATATTTTCTTCTTGGATTATTCTCATTCCCGCTTCTGCTGTTTTTGCTTGGAAAATTTTAAACTCTTGATGCATTTGCAATTGTTCTACTAAAATGGGGCGTAGATCATCGTCTTCAACGATTAAAAGAGTATAGTGGTTCATGTTTTTCCTTATAGGCATGTTGATGCACTGATTGATATAGTTTCATGAAAAATGAGATTTCATGCAAGAAAAATTAAAAGAAGAAAATTAAAAAAGAACGCTTCTAAAAAATAAACTTTTATAATTTCTAATGGTTGCTTGCTGAAAAGAAGGTATTCCGTCTGCAGAGTATTTTACGTATTGGTTGGAAGCGTTTTTTATGTTCTAGAACGTGTTTTAGCTATTGAGTGTCATCATCTTTACGCTTATGGAGAAACAAGCTAGCACTATCATTCACTTTGCCAGTTCGTGGGTGTTGCGGACAGTCCTTGGCACTTGAGACGATTCATAGGAGGAATTTTTAGTGCTTTCTTTCACGTTTTTTATCTATATGGGACTTTCTCCGCTTAGAATGTGCAAGCCAATAGCTTTTGATTGATTCAATATAAAACAGGTTGGGAATGAGAGAATCCTGCGGTATGAGGCGCACTCGTCCAACATGCAAAACAATGAACACGCAATATGATGCGTTTTTTAAGCGTGAAGAGAATTGTGCAACACTTAGCACATATGCACTGTTTAGGAGAACTTCACGATCGTTTTTATTGTTTTTATCCACGTTCAGTTTTGTTTTTTTGTTGCATTTGTGTGCGAAGGGGATTGTGTGTTATGTTCGTGGTGTTGCTTATTATAATCGTTGAGCAAGCTTTGCCTTTAGCAATGCCGAAAAGATGCATCATAAAGAGGTTTTTTGTGTAATTTGGAAGGAGACTGTATTGAGAAAGAGTGCAGGATAAAAAATGACAAAGAAAAATATCATATTTATGCATTTAGCATGAGAACACCTCAACAGAAGGATGTGTTGAGCTTATTCTTCTGCGCTATGAAGCATCTTTTTATATGAGTTAATGAATAAAAATTATTGTTTTAAGATAAAAGCATTTCCTCCTTAAGGTTGCCCATTAAACAGACTTCTTTCCATTCATCTTCTGTTACGGGTTGCACTGATAAGCGGCTGGCTTTGACCAGCGCCATATTTGCTAGTTTGGGATTGGCTTTAATTTGTTTTAATGAAACAGGTGTTGGCATGTCACAAAGTGCACGGATGTCCACACATTCCCAGCGTGGATCAGAGCTTGTAGAATCAGGGTGCGCTTCAGCAGATATTTCTACAATTCCTACAATTTCTAAACCTTTATTTGAATGATAAAAAAAACCTTTATCACCATATTTCATAGCGCGCATATTGTTACGGGCTTGATAATTGCGTACACCATCCCATTGTTCGCCATCAGCTCCTTTTTTCTTTTGCATCTCCCATGACCATTTATGGGGTTCAGATTTAAAAAGCCAATAAGCCATGAGTTCTCCTTTTTCATAGACTGTTATGCATTTTTATAAGCATCTTTGTAATACCATCAACGATGATTTTAAAAATGGGGTAAAGAACGGCTATTATCTATTTTTTCTTGTTTCAAAATAATGTGTAGTAGAGAGACGCTCTCCATTGATATTTCATGTTGTATAAAAGTATTTTGCTCTTTGCTTATCTTTTCAGCTATGGTTTGAAATGCGGTTACTATAAGAGTTTGTTGGAAAAAATTAAGAAAATTGGTTCTAAAAAGCTTTAAGATTACAATGACAATGAAACGAATAAATGATCAAAGATGATGAGGTCAACGAATGGCATTCATATCTATGCTTCGTGGGAGAGAGTAGATCTTATTATGCTGTAAAATACCGTCATTTGAAGTGTAATGATATAAGGCAGTTTTTTGAAACATGAAGTTTTTAAGAATGTGTGGTGAATATTTAGGTTTACGTGTCGATCTTTGGGTTAAGTGAATTGTGTGAGTGGGAAGCAGGTGGAATCTGCTCGATAGAGAATTCGGACTATCTATAGACCGGATTGAGTAGAAATCTTCGTTCTTTAAGATGTGTGTAGGACGTCAATTTTATTATGCTTTTGTTCCACGGCGTCCCATCCCGATCAAGGGCGGGGCTTTTTCATCTAATGGCCAGCGTGAGCGGGGTGCAATGTCAAGAGAGTTTGTTTCTCCTCGTACGAGTTTTTGTGCACCGGCAAAAGCAATCATTGCAGCATTATCGGTACACAAGGAAAGAGGAGGGGCTATAAATTCAAAACCATGTTGATGGGCAAGTTCTTGCAACGTAGAGCGAATGGCTTGGTTTGCGGCAACACCGCCTGCGACAACCAAAGCAGGAGAACGCTTTTCTTGATCATGAGAGAGAGGATATTGGTGGGCAAAGTGTTGTAGGGCTAGGTGAATACGATCATGTATTGTATCGGTCACGGCGGCTTGAAAACTTGCGGCAATGTCAGCAATATCATTTTCTGTAAGGGGAGCTATGGCTGTTGCGGCTTGTCGAACAGCAGTTTTGAGTCCTGAAAAAGAAAAGTCTAACCGTTTTTCACCTTTTAAAGGTCGTGGAAGAGGGATGCGATTTTTATCACCAAATAAAGCTGCTTTTTCAAGTGCTGGTCCACCAGGATAAGGAAGACCTAAAAGTTTTGCTGTTTTATCAAAGGCTTCTCCTAATGCATCATCAATGGTGGTTCCTAAACGCTGGTAGTTACCTACTCCATGAACAAGGATTGTTTGTGTATGGCCACCTGAAACTAAAAGTAATAAATAAGGAAAGTTGACATTGTGCGTCAACACAGCTGTTAAAGCATGTCCCTCTAAGTGATTTACGGCAATAAATGGTTTTCCAGTAGCAAGAGAGAGTGCTTTTGCGCTCATAACCCCTACCAACAGTCCTCCTATCAAACCAGGTCCACTGGTGGCTGCAATGCCATCAATATCTTTTAATTTTGTGTTTGCTTCTGTTAGTGCTTGTAGAATTAAATGATCAAGAACTTCAACATGGGCACGAGCAGCAATTTCAGGAACAACACCGCCGTAAGGTGCATGGTGATCAATTTGACTCCAAACAACATTGGAAAGAATTCGGCTGTTTGATTCATTGTTATATTCAATGACAGCCGCTGCCGTTTCATCACAACTTGTTTCTATTCCCAGCAGACGCATTTTAAACAAAACCTTATATTGAAGCTTCTTTCCTGCGTGCGTACCATGAACAGAAAAAGATGCAAAGTATTTCTCTTAGAATTGTTTTTTCTATGAAAAATATGTGTTTTGGCATTTTCTTTGAATTTTATGATATCGTTGATTAAAAAATAAAGCTGTATTTTCGAGTATAAAATGCAAATGTTTTTTAAAAACTTTTCTATTAAAGGCGATAATTGTAAATATTATTGAGAAAAGCTGCATTTTTAAAACTTTTTTCATTTTATTATTTTATCATTAAAAAAAGTGTGCACGAAAAGTGACAGAGATGGTCGATTCTTCAAAACCAAAAGTTAAACCACATTATGCTGGTACGCGCCGTAAGAAACCAGTTATTGAACATGAAGCTGTTCCTCATGATTCAGAGGAAAAAATCCACAATTCTGTAGAAGCTCATGCGCGAGAAAAACAGAATATGCAAGGTCAGGATAAAAGTACCTCTAGTACAACTTGGCTTTTCTTGTCCCTTTCTGGGATTTTGGGAGGATTCATTGCTTTGGGAATTTTTATGGGGCTTCAATGGGCTGGTTTTTTTCCTTCTCCTTTTGTGGAAAATTCTGCTGGAGGAGAAAAAGCTTTGCAGATTGCTGAAGCCGCAAAAAGTCAAGGTGAAGACACAAAGGAACAATTGAGGCGGGTCTTTCAAGAAATTGATACGTTAAAAACAGAGTTTTCTTCTTTTTCATCACAACAGTTTAAAACAACGAAAAATGATGAACTATCGAAAGAAGAAAGCAAAAAAGCTTTTGCGATTTTAGAGGAAAAAGTAAAAGCTCTTGAAGAAACTGTACAAACTTTTGTTAGAAAGTCGAAAGATATAGAGACGGCTTTGTCTGTTGGGCAGAGCAATGCAAATAATTTTTCTGCGTTAAAACAACAGTTAGAAGCACTACAGGAAGAAACTGCTGTTAAAAATAGTGAGAAAAAAGAAATAGATACCGCGCTCTTTACTGCAATTAGTTCATTAAAAAATGCTGTAGAGCGTGGTGGATCTTATAATAATGAATTAAAGCTGTTACAGCAATTATCGCCTTCGATTAATGGACTTGATGTGTTGCAAAAAACAGCTACTGTGGGTCTTCCAAGTTCAGCACAACTTTCAGTTGATTTTGCTAATGTTGCCGATGCAATTGTTGGTACGCAAAATCTTGTTGCGTCAGATGCTGGTTTTTTTGACCGAATTTTAGCATGGATAAAAGGGCTCATTGTTTCGCGACCGATTGGAAATGTTGAAGGGCCAACACTGGGGGCTATTGCGGCACGCATGGAAGTTGCCATTCAAGCTGGTGATTACGAAAAGGCTTTGAGCGAATGGCAATCATTGCCTCAAAGTGCAAAAGATGTTTCAATGGATTTTGTTAAGCAGCTTGAAAGACATATTGCTATTCAACAGTTGTTGCAGCAATTGTTATTGTCTGTGCAACAAGGATCTTTTAAAGCAACAAAGATGTAAATAGGCCCAAGATGATACGTGTTTTTATTTATATTTTTGTTGTTTGTATCCTCGGTTTAGCTTTCACGTGGGTAGCTAATCACAATGGTATTTTTGTTCTCACATTTTTGCATTTCAGATTTTCTGCTTCATTTCTTACAGTGTTAAGTGTGCTTATTTTGTTTTTTATAACGCTGGTGCTTTTATGGTGGTTATTGTCTTTCTTTTTTTCCATACCGAATGCTCTTTGCAATTATTTTTATAAACGCCATCAAAAGCGTGGTTACGAAGCTCTTTCAAAGGGGATTCTTGCAACTTTTGCTGGTGATAGTATGGTTGCGCAAAAAATGGAAGCACGGGTTGCTAAATATCTTGCAGGAAAACAAGAGCCATTGGTAAAACTCTTACAAGCGCAAACCTTGTCTTTACAAAATGACTCTGTTCGCGCCATCGGTCTTTATGAAGAGATGAGAAAGGAAGATCCGACAAAACTGGTTGGACTTTATGGTTTGTTTCGTGAAGCGATGAAGAGTAAAGCTTATGAGGCAGCGCAACAATATGCCGAAGAGGCACTGACTTTATCGCCAGCACTTTTATGGGCGCATCAGGCGGTGCTTGATCGGTTAAGTACTGAGGGTAAATGGGATAAGGCACTTACTATTTTTGAAAGAACGCAAAAAGCTCTCCCGCGTTCTATTCGCGCGACTCCAGAGCGGCAGCATATACAGGTTTTACTACTAAGTGGGCAGGCACTTTCTTTGTTTGATACACATCCTGTACAAGCACGTGAAGCTATTTTGAAAGCCCATAAATTGGCGCATGATTTTGTTCCAACAATAGTTATTGCTGCTGATATTCTTTATAAATTAAACGAAACGCGTAAAGCGGATAAAATGATTATAGCGGCTTGGCAAAAGGAGCCTCATCCTGACTTGGGAGCGCTTTATCTTGAAAGAGAAGAAGGAGCCATTGGGCGATTGAAAAGGGCTAAGACACTTGCTTCTTATAATAAAGATGCATTTGAGTCGGCTTTCCTTATTGCTAAAGCAGCTTTGGATGCTGGTGAAACAGCATTAGCAAGAGAGAAGGCACAAAAAGCATTACAATGTCATCCACGGGAAAGTGTTTATTTATTGTTGGCAGATATTGAAGAGGCACAGGGAAACAATCAAGGTGCTGTGCGTCAATGGCTTTCTTTAGCACTTCGTGCTGAACGTGATCCAGTGTGGATGTGTGATGGGGCCATTTTTTCTTCTTGGTCAGCGGTTTCTCCAATCAGTGGACGTTTGGGCTGTTTTGAATGGAAGGCGCCTCCTTGTATGCCTTCTCTCACATTAGAGGCGGACAATATTGTGTCGAAAAGGCAAGACAAAGAGTATGTTATGGGAAAAAGTGATGATGTTGGAGATAAGAAGCTTGAAAAATCAACACCTATAGATGATTCTCTTTTGCATAATGCGCAGGTGGAGAAACAAGATATAAAAGAAAAAGATGTAAAAATGTTCAGTCAAACTCACTTAAATGTTGATGATCCAGGGGTTAAAACAGAAGAAGAAACATCTTTATCGAGGAAAAAATTTCGTTTATTTTAAATTGCACCAATGTGATAATACGAATGTTTTCTCAGAAGAAACAATTGACCTAGAAGAAAAAATATCGTTAGTCTTATCCAATAAAATTATTCTCTTATGTTTTAAAAATAAAGTTTTGCTTGGTAGCAGAGGTGATTGGTTAAAAAATGTTTTTAAATCAGAGATGTCTTGATAAAAAACAAAAAAATAACAAACCAAGGATTGCTGTCGTTATTCATCGGCGCTCTACCTATACTGGTCGTTTGGGAAAATTTTTACAACAAAATGGTTTTGTTCTTGATATTTATCGTCCTATTTTTGGACAAAAACTCCCTGATACATTAGAGCATTATGCCGGCGTTGTTATTTTAGGGGGACCGATGAGTGTGAATGACAGCGAAGCCTATATTGGTGAGGAAATTGATTGGATTTCGTTATCACTAAAGGAAAATAAGCCTTTTTTGGGTATTTGTCTTGGAGCACAAATGTTAGCGCGAAATCTAGGGGGGCGCGTTGGTACAAGAAGTGATGGGACTGTTGAAGTCGGCTGGTATCCACTAGAAGCAACCCCACAAGGGAAGGAATTGATGAATTGGCCAGAGATGGTCTACCATTTCCATGATGAAGGTATTTATGATTTACCGAAAGAGGCAATGCTTTTGGCAACAGGGAATACATATCCTACACAAGCTTTTCGTTATGGAAACAATGCATGGGGCTTGCAGTTTCATGCTGAATTTACACGCGCTATGATGCGGCGTTTGGTCGTGCGTTCGGCACATAAATTGACTGAAAAAGGTGCTCAACCTGCTTGTGCACATTTGAAAGGTCGTTTAATCTATGATCGAGCTTTGAGCCAATGGTTTGAAAGCGCATTACACCAGATTTTTTGTACACCGCCCGTACTTGTGTGATTGTTGACAAAGCATTGATTTATATAGGTAATTCACGGTTTTGTATATTGAATGAGAACCCCGAATATAGTAAGGTTTTCTCATTCCAAACCTGTGTATGTTGACTCAATAAAAACTTCTTGCTTGCATGTCACAAGTGGGGCTGGCGTGTGGGCAAAAACTGTATAAGAAAAGACTAAAAATGCTTCTTATGAACTGTCTTAAGTGCCAAGGGCTGTCGCAACATTTGGGGGCTAGCCAAATATAATGATGGTGCTGGCTTTGGGGCCTCCATAAGCGTAAAGAGGGGGCTCAATGGCTTTATCGTTAAGAAACACTATTCATTATCATTTTTGTTGTGCTGTAAAACAGTATGGTTTAAGGCAGAGGTAGAAAATCTATGTAAAACTTTACACATGAGGTGTTTTTTGTTAAAGGGTGTAATGGTTTTTTTTTAAGAAAATCTTGTTTATTAAGCTTATGAGATACTATACTTTAGAACGATGTATAGGGGCTTCTTGAAGTGATCAGTAGATAAAATCCGATCGATTAAGAAGTTGGATTGTGTATAAACTGAACGTGGTTGGGAATCTTTATCCTTTTTAGGGTGGGGAGGAAGTTAAGAGATAAAGAAAGTTTGAATATTGTCTAAATCCTTTCAAATACCATCATCACAAAAAAGTTTTTCTTTGAGTTATTTAATTTGTGGGCTCTTTTGTCTTGCTCTGATATTTATTTATAGCGCACTCTGGTTTTTTTTTCACGTAAAATAGAAGACTATGTTTCTGATATATTCACAAAAGTATCTTCCCATAATATGGCGGCGGTATGTGAGAATGTGCACAAGGATGGTTATCCTTTACGTGTCGGTGTTGTTTGTGACAAGTTTCAATTTTCTTGGCCTTTACATGGGGTTTCTTTATCGACGGGGCGTTTGACAGCTGGTGCACCAATTTACGCACCTCATTTGGTCGAGTTTAATGTTCATTCTCCTGCATTAATTGTTTTTTCCGGAAAAACTCCCATAGTATCGCATTGGCGCAATTTGGTGATTGAAACAGAGCCTTATTGGAAAACGGGTAAAACATTGAAATTTATAGCTGAAGGGCTTGATATTTCATCTTTTTCCTCTTCCCCTGAAGATCAAAAGCTTCAAGAAGCATTAAGAGCACAAACGGCAGATAAAAAAACGACACAAGAAAATATTGAAGATCCGGCATCTTTGCAAAATACGCATGACGTGATTATTCAGCCGTTAGAGCCACAAGATATGCCTCAAAAAATAACGGCAGAATTTTTGCGTTTTGATCTAAAACATGAAAAGAATAATTTATCGGGACATATAACTTTTGACGGTTTTGATGCTTCTCCTTTTTTAAAATCTTCTTTTGTTGATATTCCTAAAATTGATGGCAATTTGAAATGGATTTTAAATGACATCTCTTTTCAGTCTGAAGATGAAGAAAAAAATTGGCAACAGCGACTGTATGGAAAAAGTGGACTTTTAAAGCAAGGTGAATTGACTTTTCATACAGGTGGTGCAGTGCGTATTAGTGGACCTTTTTCTTTTGATGATGAAGGATATTTGACAGCAAAATTTGAACTTGTCCTTATTCAGTCCATGAAGCTTCTTGACACTCTGCAGCACTTATTTCCCGCGCAAGCCAATAATCTTCAAGCGTTATTTTTTATTTTGGGTGTTTTGCCTAAAAATGCGGACGGCACTCCCGTTCTTTCCTTGCTCATTAACAATGGGTGGGTAAAATTAGGCTTTTTAAAACTTGGTCGTCTTGCTCCGCTTTAGGTGTTGTACCAAAGTCTTTTTTCATTTTTACTACCAAATTTCGATTTTTTCTGATTTTCATACTTTTTTTGCAATTTTAGAGTGTCAAAATCTATTTTAACAAAATGCGTATTTAATGGTAAAAAAATAGCTATAAAAATAAAAAATTACCACCTACTCCTAATTCGTCCAACCTCTTTTCACTTAGTACAAAATCTTATGTCAAACTACATATAGCAACAGTGTTTGTATGGAAAAAGTGGCATTTTAAAGTATGCTGAATTGCCTTTTTATACAGGTGGTGTGGTTTTTGTTAGGAACCTTTTTCTTTATATATGGAATGAGCATATTGCATATATTTGTTTGGGTGTAACCTCTTAAAACAAGTAAATAGCCTAGTTGGAGGAAGATATGAAGTTGTAAAGGGGAAAATCAACATCCATCTTTACTGTCATTTTTTATTCGATTTTATGCATTTCAAAAGCAGTTACAGTTATATCTTTTAAATAATGGATTAAACTTATCCTTTTATTTCTGATATTTTTTAATGAAGCCATATGTCTTCCACGTAAAACAGAATATATTTGTATTGCATATTTACGTATTTATTAAAACAATATTTCTCAGTGCTTCTTATTTCACGATGTCGCCTATGAATGGTATAACGATAAAGCCATTAAACACCACCATCTTTTCGGTTATGGAGTAATAAGCTAGGGGGCAACACCATCATATTATATTTGCTAACTCCCAATGTTACTGCAGCTTTTGGCACTTGGGGCGGTTTATGAGGGGCATTTTTAGTCCTTTCTTTACTGTTTTTATCTATTCGGTTTTCCCATTTGCAATATGCAAGGGGAAATGGGGTTAATTGACAGTAAAATTTGAATTTATTTTTTATTTTGAGTGCTCTGTCTAAAAATGCAGGATAGGGCTTCCGTTCTTCCCTTGCTGATTAGTCATGGATGGATAGAACGGAGCAAAAGCTTAGCTGTTTTGTACAGCTTTTAAGTCTGAAAGTTTATGTTTTTAGGGTGAAAAATAAATCCTGTTGTTTTTTTGAAATTGTTGCAAACAATTCTATTGTGATAAATAGCGAGATTTTTATTTTTGGAACCTTGCCTAAAAATGCAAACTCCCGCTCTCTATTTTTGTTGGTTTGTTGTAGTGGTGGGATAGAACGGGAGATTGAGTGGGTCGTTTTGTATTTGCTTTAGGTTTGAAAGCCAATATTTTGAAGTTGAGAAATCAATCCTGCTGCAAAGGTAAAACGAGAAATATTGAGATCATTTTCAATAAGGGCGCTAATGCGGTTTGTAATGTTGTGAATATGATCTTCTTCTGTTTTTTTCCAAGTGTCAAAAGGATCTTTTTTCTTTCCATGATTTTTGAGGATTTTCATAACGATTTGCCGAAAGCTTTCAGAAACATTTTCTTTGGCTTGGCTTAAAGCCATACTATCATAATAATCTACTACAGGGATTATACGACTTGCTTCGTTAATGCGGTTTATACGAATGATTTGCGCAAGTGAAAAGTAGATCTCTGCGGTTTTAATAAGATCACTGTTGCTTTTTTTTGCAATTAAAGAAATATCACAGATTGTTGAAGCAGCTTCCAAGAGGGCTAATTGTTTCGCTAATGCTTTTGGTGCTCCCTCTTCGCTGTAGTGTAATGCTTTTTCTTCAATCTTTTGCTTAATATCGTTGTCGTGAGAATGCATAAGCTCTTTTTCAATAACGCTACGGGCTTGCTTTATTGTTTTTACAATTTCTTCTAATGGACGTGAGAGATCTATGTTGTGCAAACCCCAATTGGTTGTTTCAAAGAGCATTGGGGTCATTGTTGCGTAGAATTTATTTTGGACAAGACCGGGTATTTTATTATCAAGCTTATCAATTTGCTCAGACAATTGAGGAATTTCGAAACCATCGCGGATGGCAATGAAAACGCGAATAATATTTTCAGTCTTTTGTTCTGTTGCATCGTGTAGTCTATTAACAAAAGTGGGGCCTCCACGATTTACAATATCGTTGGCAATCAGCGTTGCGATAATATTACGACGCAATTGATGGTTAATAACTTCCTTCTTAAAATTTTCTTGAATTTGGGTTGGAAAATAGTTCAGCAAGGCTGTATTGAAATAGTGATCATCAACAATGGGGCTATTAGCAATTTCTTCTTTTAAGGTCAATTTAGCATAGGCAAAAATAACGGCGAGTTCTGGACGGAGAAGACCTTTGCCTTGGGTTGTTCTTTGTCGTAAAATTTGCTCATCAGGGAGTATTTCAACTCTACGATCTAGAAGCTTTTTTTGTTCCAAATCGTGCATAAAGCGTATTTGATAGGGCAAATCAGTAGTGCTTTGGTTTTCCGCCAAAGAAAGCGCAAGGGGTTGTAGATAATTGTTGCGCAAGACGAGTTGCTCGACTTGAGGCGTCATTTTTTTCAAGAGCTTATTGCGATCTTCGCGGGTTAACGTTTTGGCACGTAGTGCTGATGCAAGAACAATTTTGAGATTGACCTCAATATCAGAACAATTCACACCAGCAGAATTGTCAATGGCATCCGTATTGCATCGACCACCATTTAAGACATATTCAATCCGTCCACGTTGTGTAACACCAAGATTAGCTCCTTCACCAATAATTTTTGCACGCACTTGTTCTCCGGTAATGCGTATTGCATCATTTGCGCGATCACCTACTTGGGCATCGTTTTCTGTTGCAGCACGGATATAAGTACCAATGCCACCGAACCATAAAAGATCAACAGGGGCTTTGAGAAGAGCAGAGATAATTTCAAAGGGTGTTCCTGTTTGTTTTTCGAAACCAATGGCTTGTGCTGCTTCAGGTGAGAGAGTAATGGTTTTTTCTTTTCGTGAGAAGATACCACCGCCCTTTGATAATTTGCTTTGGTCGTAATCCTGCCAGCTTGAGCGAGGCAGTTTGAAGAGACGCGTACGCTCTGCATAGCTTTCGTCTATGTTCGGATCTGGGTCAATAAAGATATCGCGGTGATCAAAAGCGGCAATCAATTTTGTTTGTTTGGAAAGCAGCATCCCATTGCCAAAGACATCACCAGACATGTCGCCAACACCGACACAGGTGAAGGGCGTTGTTTGAATATCGTGATTAAATGACTCTCTAAAATGTCTTTTGACGGCTTCCCATGCACCTTTAGCTGTAATACCAATGTCTTTGTGGTCGTAACCTGCTGAACCTCCAGAGGCAAAAGCATCATCAAGCCAAAAGTGGTTTGCTTGGCTGATGGCGTTGGCTGTATCAGAAAAAGTTGCTGTTCCTTTGTCTGCCGCAACAACAAAATAGGGGTCAGGGTCATCATGACAGATGACATTGTGGGGAGAACTTATTTTGCCGTTAATCAGATTGTCTGTAATGGAGAGCAAAGCTGTGATAAAGTCTGTATAAGCTTGTCGTGCTGCTTCTATGATGACAGCACGGTCATTTGTTTGGGGAAGCCGATGGGGATAGAATCCACCTTTTGCACCTGCAGGAACGATAACCGCATTTTTAACTTGTTGGGCTTTGACTAAGCTAAGCACTTCGGTGCGATAATCTAATGCACGGTCAGACCAACGAATTCCACCACGAGCGATAGGTCCAAAACGCAAATGGACCCCTTCAACTTCTGGTCCATAAACAAAAATTTCTCGGTAAGGGCGCGGTTCAGGCAAACCTTCAATCTGGCGCGGATTTAATTTGGTGGCTAAAATACGCCGTGGACTTCCATCAGGAAGAGGTGTAAAGGCATTCGTTCGTAAACTCGCCTCGATAAGGTTACAATAACGGCGTAAAATGAGATCATCGTCTAAACCAGAGACTTTCCGTAATTTTTCTTCAATGCGCTTTTGAATGACTTGTTGGTTTTTTTCCCGTTCTTTTTCTGTATGGCTTTGATGAAATTTTAAATGAAATAAAGCATAAAGATCTTGGGTAATGTCAGGATAAGCATTTAAAGTTTGGGCAACGCGATCTTGCGAATAAGGAATTCCAGCTTGTTGGAGATAGCGCCCATAATGGCGCAAAATAACAATTTCATGCCAATCAAGCTCAGCTGTCTGGGTGAGAGCATTAAAGCCGTCATTATCAGCATTTTGTGCCCAAATGGCTTCAAAGGTTTCGGCGTGTTTTTGACCGTCTTTTTCAAAATCGATACAGCGTTGGAAAGTACTTTCTAGCTGCATATCATGAAGATACACAGAGCGCCCATTGCCATCTGGTAATTCAAGGGTTTGTTCAGCAATAACGCGAAACCCCATGTTTTCAAGGAGTGGTACACGTTTGGAAAGGGCAAGTGCTTCATGGCGGTGAAAAAGCCGAAGAGAAATGCACTGTTTTTCTTTGTTTTGTGCGTGATAAAAGATCACGAAAAAGGGCTTTTCATCATGAAGACTTAGAATATGTCCGGCATCATTAATAGCGTCTTCAGCTGAAAATAAATCACGATAGCTGTTGGGGAATTCACTGGCTAGACGTGTTTGTTGCTCTGTTATTTTCTTGTTAAGAGCGATGGCTTGAACCCTGTCTTCCCAACTTCGTGCAATCGAACGTACATGTTGTTCAAGTGTGGAGCGCTCGTGAAGAGGAACAGTTTCATTTCCTTTGCGATGGATGATATAATAGACACGTATAAGAGTGCTTTCCAAAAATAGCGGATAAGATTCAAAAAAGTCACCTTTATAAAGCTCAACAAAATGTTCGCCAACTTTTTCACGCAGGCTGCTGCTATATTGGTCACGCGGTACGTAGACCAGGATAGAAACAAAGCGTCCAAAAGAATCAGTGTGGGCAAGAACCCGTAAACGTGGGCGCTCATCTAATTGTAGAATAAGCTTAGTGTTTTCTGTCAATGTATCAACATCAGAGCGAAACATTTCATCTCTTGGATAGGTTTCTAAAGCACTGATGAGTGCTTTTCCTGAATAATCGGCATGATTGTGTCCAAGACGTTGAATAATAGTTCGGGCTTTTTCTTTTAAGAAAGGAATTTGCAAAATAGAACGTGTATAAGCTGAGGAGGTAAAAAGCCCTACAATGCGTAATTCTCCACAGAGTTGGTTTTCTTTATCAAAGATTTTAAGACCAATATAATCGAGCCAAACAGAACGGTGAATTTTGGAGCGGCTGTTCGCTTTTGTCACGATAAACAGATTATCGCTTTCCATGAAGGATAAAACTTCTTGAGGAGGTTCTTTCATGCTTTTATCGTCAATAATATGAATAGAAGCATCCGTGAGTATACCAAGTTCAATATTACTTGCTGTAAAGGATTTTAGGGGTTTTTGGTCTTTGATGAAGTTGTAAGTGCGCATACCAAGGAAAATGAAATTATCGTCCATTAGCCAGTGAAGAAACTCAATGGCTTTTTCGCCTTCTTGTTTGTAGTGCGGGGGAAGACTTATTTGGTAGGCATGAATATGCTTTTCAACTTCTTCAAGCATAGGTTTCCAGTCTTGTACAGCAGCATTAACCTGTTCAAGAACTAAGGTGAGTTCATTTTCAAGTTTTTGTATTTGCTGTTTGTTTAATGACTCGATGTGAATTTGCATCAGACTGATGCGTTTTCCAGAAGCACAATCAATAATGGGGTGTGCAATCAAATAGATATGGTTTTTGTGTTGATTGAAAACATTTAAAATAGAATCGAGAAGGAAGGGTTTGTTATCATTGACAAGCGTGATAACGGTTACAGGTCTGTTACTACGGGTTAAATTTTGTTCAAAGCAGATGGTGTTGTTTCCCGTCTGATGGAGATTAAAAGCTTTTACCGCGATGGCTGTGGCCTTTTTAAGTTCTTCATTTTCATAATAAGCAATATCTTCTTTATCGGTTTGGGCAAAAAGGATTTGTTCTATTTTATCTTGGGTGTTTTTTGTTTCTGTTTTTTTTTGTTGCAACACATTCACTCTCCCTTTTTGCTCTTAAGGGGTCTTTCTTCTCTTTTTAAAAGCAGACCATTATATTTTTTATATACTGTAACACCTTCTTTCTGAAGAAAATAGCTCTTTATTTGGAAAGAATGAGTTTGTTTTTGCTATTTTTAGTAATATTTTGTACTTTAAAGAAATATTTTGCTTCAAGGAAAGGGCATTTTTAGTATTTTTGTATGTTAATAGTTTGTTTTTTAAACTATACAAAATGAAAGTAAAAAAAGAAGCAAAAGTAAAGAGAGAATGGCGCATTTACCAGAAAGACTTTTAAGTGGTTACCAAAACTTTATAAACAATCATTTTTTATATAAAATAGCAGATTATCAGCAATTGGCGATTGAGGGGCAGAAACCTGAAGTTTTGGTCATTGCTTGTTGTGATTCGCGTGCAGTACCAGAAATGATTTTTGATGCTAAGCCAGGGGAAATTTTCACTCTGCGCAACGTGGCGAATGTGGTTCCTCCTTTTTCTCCTGATGACCAATATCACGCAACATCAGCAGCTCTTGAATATGCTGTGCAATTGCTTGAGGTGAGACATATTGTCGTTTTTGGTCATGCCCATTGTGGAGGCATTCGTACTGCTCTTAATGAGACATATAAATCTTTATTATCAAATGATTTTATCGGTCAATGGATAAGTCTCTTAGCTCCAGCAGCAGAAGTTGTTTTGAATAATAAGTCGTTGTCGTGGCCAGAAAAACAGACGGCATTAGAGCAGCTTTCTATTCGCCATTCGTTGAGAAATTTAGAGACGTTTCCGTGGATAAAGCTTCGCAAAGATCAAGGTTTTTTGACATTGCATGGGGTTTGGTTTGATATCTCTAGCGGAAAATTATGGAGCATGGAACAGGAAACAGGTTGTTTTATGCGTGTTGAAGTTGAAAGTTTTGAAGTATAGTATTTGTTGTTTTTATTTCTTCGTATAAAAAGACATTTTATGATAAAACTTGACAAAGCTGGGGTTTTATTGTTTGAAGGAGCAAGCTTTCAGTGACAAAATTAACTTGGAGCCACCGACTGAGACCCCGGTTTAAGGGTATAAAGAGATCTCAGAGGTCAACATCCGACGGCGCGATGCGTTCTCGGATGCTATTTTGGTTTGTTTGTTATGCAACAATGAGGTAAATGATGTTTGAATCCTTGCAAGAGCGACTTGGTTCTATCCTGTCTCATTTGACGGGACGTGGCGCTTTATCGGATCAGGATGTTGTAGAGGCGCTGCGTGAAATTCGTCGCGCTTTATTGGAAGCTGATGTTGCTCTTGATGTTGTGCGCTCTTTTACCGATAGAGTTCGGGAAAAAGCTGTTGGGGCCGAAATCGTTAAATCAATTAAACCAGGCCAAATGGTGGTTAAAATTGTTCATGATGAATTGGTTCATATTCTTGGAAATGAAAGCGTTCTGAGTGATTTAAATGCACCAGCTCCTGTTGTTATCATGATGACTGGTTTGCAAGGTTCGGGAAAAACAACCACAACAGCAAAGCTTGCAAAACGTTTTACTGATAAGCACAATAAAAAAGTTCTCATGGCGTCATTAGATACACGCCGTCCCGCTGCACAGGAACAATTGCGCCAATTGGGAGAGCAGGCAAAACTTGCAAGCTTGCCTATTATTGCGGGTCAGCTGCCCGTTGATATTGCATCACGTGCCGTGCAGGCTGCTAAATTGGGTGGTTATGACGTGCTTCTTCTTGACACAGCAGGACGTAATCATATTGATGAAGCTTTGATGCTCGAATTGGCTGAAATTAAAGCATGTTCCCTTCCTCATGAGATTATGTTGGTGGCTGATAGTTTGACGGGGCAAGATGCCGTTCATCTTGCTCGTTCTTTTGATGAGCGTGTAGGGATTACGGGGATTATTTTAACACGGATGGATAGTGATGGGCGTGGTGGCGCTGCTCTTTCTATGCGTGCTGTTACAGGTAAACCAATTAAAGCAATTGGAACTGGTGAAAAAATAGATGCTTTAGAAGAATTTCATCCCAGTCGTATTGCTGATCGTATTCTCGGAATGGGGGATATTGTTTCTTTGGTTGAAAAAGCTGCAGAAACAATGGATCACAAGAAAGCTGCTGCTTTTGCAAAAAAAATGCAAGCCGGAAAATTTGATCTGAATGATCTTGCAGAACAGTTGCAGAAAATGAAAAAACTGGGTGGAATGGGCGGTATTATGGGCATGTTGCCAGGAATGGGGAAGGTCAAAGAGCAGATTGCGGCTGCGGGGTTTGATGATCGTTTGTTTGATCGTCAATTGGCCATTATTTCATCTATGACACCGAAAGAGCGGGCGAATCCAGAGCTTTTAAAACATAGCCGCAAACAACGAATTGCTAAGGGGTCTGGTACGACAGCGGCTGATATTAATAAACTTTTGAAGATGTATCGCCAAATGGCTGATATGATGAAAGCTATGGGTGGTAAAGGAAAAAGTGGTTTTATGGGAAAAATGTTGGGAGGCCTTGGTTCCAAAATGGGTTTTGGTGGTATGGGAAACTTGGGAGGGGATTCTCCAGCTATGCCGGATTTGTCGGGATTGGATCCAAAGCAATTCTCAATGCTTCAAAAGCAAATTGAAAATGGTAATGGAGGGAAGCTCTTGCCCGGACTTCCTAAGCGTGGATCTACATTTCCTGGTCTTTCCAATGGCATTGTCGATGGGGGAAATTTTCCTCAGCATCCTAAGAAAAAATAAGATGTAAAGAGGGAAAGGAATATAATGCAGGAAACAGTATTAAACGAATTGGCACATTTACGAGCATCCATTGATAATTTTGATGCAACCTTGATTCATATCTTAGCAGAGCGGTTTCGTTGTACGAAAGCTGTTGGGCGCTTAAAAGCCCATTATGATTTGCCTAAAGTAGATCCTCTGCGTGAGCAATATCAGGTAGCGCGTTTGCGGCAATTGGCTATAGATAGTCATCTTGATCCTGATTTTGCTGAAAGATTTTTAAAATTTATTATTAAAGAAGTTGTGAGTCATCATGAAGTTATTGCTGAAGAGCAAAAAACAAAAAAAGTCAATTTAAACGAAAGCCAGAGCTGACAATAGGAGATAAAATATGGCATTGAAAATTCGTTTGTCCCGTGGAGGTTCAAAAAAACGTCCTTACTATCATATCGTCGTTGCAGATGTTCGTAGTCCGCGCGATGGACGGTTTCTTGAACGTGTTGGTGCATGGGATCCAATGTTGCCTAAAGATGGACCGAGGGTGAAACTTAATGAAGAACGTATCCAATATTGGCTTGGGCAAGGGGCTCAACCAACAGATCGCGTTTTACGGTTTTTAGATGCAGCTGGCTTGAAAAAGCGTCCAACTCGTAATAATCCACATAAAGGTGAACCGGGTAAAAAAGCACAAGAACGTATAGCAGCAGCAAAGCAAGCGGCAGAAGAAGCAGCGGCAGCGGCTGAAGCAGAATCTGCTACAGCATAAGAAGCATGGTTGTTTAATCAATGTGTTTTTAAAAGCTTTAGAAAAATAAATATTATCCGTTTTTGTCTATCAAAAACGGATTTTCTTTAAAAAGTTGCTTGTTTAAATCGCGCTGGTTTTTTTAAATCAATGGTTTTAAAAATCAATGGCGCGGCCTTTAATTTCCCAGTCTCCATAGCGGGAAGGGTCTTTGCCGCCGCGTCCGCCGTTTTCTAAAGGTTGTTCTTTTTTTGTTGCGCGTTTTCGTCTTTCTTCAGCTTCTTTAAGGGCGCGTTGTGCTGCGGGAGAAAGAGATTGCTGTTTAATGACAGTTGCATTTTTTTTGCTTGTTTTCTCATCTTTTTTATTCATTTTACACCTATTCCATTGAAGAAGCAGAAAGAAAACACCATCATATAGTATTGATTGACTTTTATCATGGAGTTTTTTGAGTAATGAATATAATGCGTACAGCTATGCTTTTGGCTTTTTTAACTGCTCTCTTTATGGGAGTTGGTTATCTTGTTGGAGGGGGTGGTGGCATGGTCATTGCTCTTTTAATGGCAAGTGGTTTAAACTTTTTTTCTTATTGGAATTCAGATAAAATCGTTTTACGCATGTACGGGGCGCGTGAAGTTGATCAGCATTCAGCACCAGTTTATTATAAGATTGTAAGCGATTTAGCTAAAAAAGCTTCTCTTCCTCAACCAAAAATTTATGTTATTGAGAATGCACAGCCAAATGCTTTTGCGACGGGACGTAATCCGCAAAATGCAGCTGTTGCTGCAAGTACTGGGTTGTTAGAGCGGTTAAGCGCTGAGGAAATTGCCGGCGTTATGGCGCATGAGCTCGCACATATTGAGCATCGTGATACGTTAACAATGACTCTAACCGCAACGATTGCAGGGGCAATTTCAATGCTTGGTAATTTTGCTTTCTTTATGGGAGGGGGAGGACAGCGTAATTCTTCAGAAGATTCTCATGGCGCTGGGGCAATTGGAGGATTTATTGCATTGCTCGTGGCGCCTTTTGCAGCGATGCTGGTGCAAATGGCGATTAGCCGTACACGGGAATATGCTGCGGATCGTAGAGGGGCTGAAATATGTGGTAATCCTTTATGGTTGGCTTCGGCATTGCGTAAGATTGCTGATGGAGGACGTGGGGTATATAATGAAGAAGCAGAGCATAATCCAGCAACCGCGCATCTGTTTATTATTAATCCTTTGAGCGGTGAGGGAGCGGATAGTCTTTTTTCGACACATCCAGCAACTGCAAATCGTATCGCTGCTCTTTATCAGCAAGCAGAAGAGATGAAAGGGGCTCTTGCCAAAAGTGTGGGATGGAATAAAGAAGACGCTATACATGAAAAAAGCAGCGGGATGAACTATGGAGATTTTCATAGTGGTCAGACTCATGCATTAGGTGAGCAAGAAAACAGTTCTTTTCAGCGTGTTACAAAACGTCCCTCTTGGCTTCGTTATGAAAATTCAAAAAGATCTGGTTCATAGAGTTATTGAGGGAGCTCTTGAGAAAATAGTGATATAAAGGTGGTGTTTTGAAACACAAAAAAGCGGGGCATGTGTCTGAAAAAAATGTTCCAGGATTAGCTGTTCGACAGGTGTGTGTGCGTCTTTTGGGGGCGGTAGTTGATAAGTACACGCCTCTGTCTGGTTTGACGGATAATGAACACGGACATCCACAATATTTGAAGCTTTCACAACGAGATCGTTTGTTATGTCGGGCTATTTTAACAGCTTCATTGCGTCATCGAGGGCAGATTATGGCGGCTCTCTCACGCTTTTTGGTGCGTCCTTTGCCTTCACAAGCACTTTCACTTCAGCATCTTTTGCATATCAGTGTTGCACAAATTCTTTATCTTGATATTCCCGATCATGCGACTATTGATTTAGCTGTCCGTGTGGCGAAACTTGATCCTCGAATGCGCCGTTTTTCAGGGGTGGTGAATGCTCTTTTGCGCAATGTTGCGCGTGAGGCAGAGCCTTTACGCCAACAAGTTCCTACCATTGAAGGTGTTCCAGCGTGGTTTGGACAGCTTTTAGTGTCAGCTTATGGAACAGAAAAGGCGCATAAGATTATCGCAATTCAAAGTGTGGAACCTCCTTTCGATTTGACAGTAAAATCTGATAGTGGTGGATGGGCTGAAAGGCTTGGCGGTGTGGTATTGCCCAATGGTTCTGTTCGATTGAAGCGTCTGGAGTGTTCTGTTTCTGATTTACCAGGCTATCGTGAAGGGTCTTGGTGGGTCCAAGATTTTGCAGCAGCTTTGCCTGCTTGTTTACTTGGGAATATTGAGGGTAAACGCGTTGCTGATCTTTGTGCGAGCCCTGGAGGAAAAACAGCACAATTGGCTTTGCAAGGGGCTGAGGTGACTGCAATTGAGCTTTCTGCTAACCGCATAAAGCGTTTAAAAGAAAATATGGAACGGCTTCATTTTTCAGTTCACATTTGGCAGGGCGATGTGAGAAATTTCTATCCCACACAGCTTTTTGATGTGGTTCTTCTTGATGCTCCTTGTTCTTCTACAGGAACAATCCGTCGTCATCCAGATATTTTATGGACGAAATCGAGGGAAGATATCGTCAAGTTAGCGGCGTTGCAATATGATTTGCTTGTCGCAGCAATTTCTTTGGTGAAGGTAGGGGGGCGGATTGTTTTTTCCAATTGTTCATTGGCAAGAGAAGAAGGTGAAGATCTTATTGAGAAAATTTTATCGACACGCAATGACATTGTTTTAGACCCTATTTATCCAGAGGAAATGGGAGCACTGGAACATTTGCTTTGTGGGGGGATGTTACGGACAACGCCTGCGGATTTTTGTCATAAAAATTTTGATGCTGAGAAAACCGTATTTTTAGGAATGGATGGTTTTTTTGCTGCGCGCTTACGAAAAATTGCTTAATTAACGCTTCATTTACAAAAATGGTCGAAATTGTATTTGATTCAGCATAAATGGAGATGAAATTTTGGCGGTTGCGGTAAAAGCTCCTCAGGTAAAAGTGGCAGCCTGTATCGATACGATACAGAATGTTATGCGGCGTTTATGGGTTGGACCATTGTTTCGTTGGCGATTTTCAGGGTTTCGTCCTCATAAAATTTTAGCGCATCCCATGGATTTGCATGTAGCTGATCCGATGATGGCGCATGAATTTTATCATGGTCGTTTTGCTTTTGCTGGTCACATTGTTCATTCTGGTGCTGTTTCGCCGTTTTCATTGGTTCCACCAACGCTAGAATGGGAAGCGGCTCTACATGATTTTCATTGGTTGCGCCATATGGAGGCAGCAGGAAGTGATTTAGCTTCTGCACATGCACGCTCTCTTTTAGAAGATTGGTTTGACCATGCTGGCAAGAAGGTAAAAGGGCTTGCTTGGAGTAGTCCTGTTGTGGCGCGGCGCTTGATTTCATGGATTTGTCATTCGAAAATGTTGTTAGAAGGGGCAAGTGAGCGGTTTGAAAAACGCTTTTTGCGTGCACTTGGTTTGCAATTTCGTTATTTGCGCGTAACAATTTGTAGTATGGAGCACAATGATCAACGTTTACAAGCAGCAGTAGCTTTGACGTTTGCATCTCTTGCTTTGCCTGTTTCTGCGGCAGTGAAAAAAAAGGTACAAACCACACTTATAGAGGAGCTTTCTCGTCAAATCCTAGTTGATGGTGGGCATATTTCCCGTAGTCCTGTTATTTTGCTGAATTTGTTATCGGATTTATTGTCGTTACGGCATCTTTTTATGCGTAGCAATGAAACAGCACCCCGTATTTTGATTGATTCTGTTGAGCGTATGTTGCCAGCTTTACGATTCTTTATCCATGAGGATCAAACGTTGGCCCATTTTAATGGGGTTGGTCCCCTTGTGTCGGAACGATTATCATCACTTTTGGAGCTTGATGAAACAGGAGGACATCCTTTTAGTTATGCCCGTTATTCAGGATTTCAGCGCTTAAAAGCCAATCAAACAACAGTGCTTGCAGATACAGGAAAGTTTCCACCCCGCTCTGTAGCACAGCAGGCTTGTTCGGGGTGTTTGTCTTTTGAAATGTCTTCACAAGGGCACCGTTTTATTATCAATACCGGTGTTAATCCTGATGGGCGGGAAGAGTATCGACATTTAGGGCGTGTTACTGCAGCACATTCAACAGCTACGCTTAATGATTGTTCAGTGGGTGCTTTTTATCATAAAAAGAAAAATGGCGCGCCATTTTTGTTTGATGGACCAACAGATGTTCAAGTGTGCCGTATAGAGGATTCAGAGAAGACAGGTTTTATTGCGAGTCATAATGGTTATGTGCGACCCTTTAATCTTATTCATGAGCGTGGTCTTATTTTGGCGACAAATGGAGATACGATCGAAGGTTTTGATCGCTTTTTTATGCCAAATAAAGGGAGAAAGAGACACAAGAGTGTGCAAAATGAACAAAATTATGTTGCTGTTCGGTTTCATCTTCATCCACAAGTTGAAGTTAACTATGATGGCAAACGTGTGTGTTTAGCCGTAAAGAACGAGAACGTGAAGAGCGAACAAGTATGGTATTTTATATCGCCTGACGCAGATATTTGTCTTGAAGATTCGATTGATTTTGCAGAATTAACAGGTCCACAACGGACACAACAGATTGTTTTATATTTTCGTCCTGCCTTTCAGGAAAAAGTTCGTTGGCGTTTTATCCGTAAAGCATTTGATAAAAAATTAGAACATTGTTCCAACCCATAGTATATTGCGTTTTATCTTGCGTGTCGCAAAACATCATCGTTTATTGTGGTAATATTCTCAAAATTTGAAGATCATATCAATTTTATACACGAAGCATTTTTTGGGAGTATGGGTTGGATGTTTTTAGGCAAGGTTTGCTCATAGAATCTCATGAGGTGATGCTAAAGGGATTGGCTTCAGAAAAAAAGGTTTTTGAAAGACCATTGTTGACAGATGAGTACTAGTTAAGGATTTTGATCCTTTAAAGATATGGAGAGAAAATTAAGCCGTTGCTTATCTTCGATAAGTTTTTAAGTGTGCTGTTGGGATCAATATTTCTCTCTGAGAGAGTTGCATTAATAGGATTACGCTCTTCACGAAAAACAGAGCGCTATTGTATTGTATATTCACGGACTTATTTTAAAGAAAAATCCCTTAACGCTTCCAAGCCTATTTTGCGATGATGCCCGTGATGGGTATAACGGTAAATCCATTAAGCACCCCCATCTTTACGCTTATGAAGGAGCAGCTCGGCACTATCACACTATTTATCAGTGCCCAATGTTTGTAACAAGCTCTTGGCACTAGAGATGGTTCATAAGAGGCATTTTTAGCCTTTTCTTAATAGCTTTTATCCATACAGCTCTCCCCGCGCTTGTAACGTGCAGGCGAATGGTTTTGGTTGATTCAACATACATAGATTTGAAATGGAAGAATTTTACGGTATTCGGAGTTCTAATTCAATATGAATAACGCTAAATTATTATTACAAATCAAATGTTGTACATCACAGAAGCATTGAAAATTCGAGAAACAATACATTACAATGGCCGAGAAAAATAACCCCTCTGCTCTTTGTTATTATACTAAAAATGAAGTCATAATAACAAACCACAAAATGCGCACTTTTTTATAGCAAAGCATTCTCTCAAATATCTCAAACAATTTTCATAAAGATTTACGCGAATAACGTCGTGCAATTGAATCAATATCACCTCGACAAATTCCAAGATCGCTGAGTTCATATGTTGAAAGACGACTTAACGCATTAACGGTTCGACGATAACGACGCCAATTACTATAAAAATGTAGAATATTCATATCCTCTACTCAAACTTTTCATTACACTCTTTAGTTTAAGAATAGAGTATATTACTAAAAAGAGTTGTGTTATAATATCATAGCAGGTATGCATCTACATACAAGATAATGTCCCTTTAACATTTTCCTCATGCGAAAGGGTAACCATTAGAAATATCAACAAGAACATCTTATCCCTAACCAATGGCTAAATTATGTGCATTTTCTGCGGTGATAAACTTCTTTACGTGTAGATTCTTTGGATTGAATAACTGCTTCCATTTCAACAGTTATCAATAGTCATACGATAATTATGAAAAATTCCTTGAAACATTTGTCTCATACGAAAAGAAAAGCAGCAAAATTATTAATGGCGGAAGTGACGTGTTCCTGTAAAAACCATCGCTAACCCCTGTGCATCAGCAGCGGCGATAACTTCTTCATCACGCATGGAGCCTCCTGGTTGAATAACTGCTGTTGCTCCTGCTTCAGCTGCTGCTAATAAACCATCAGCAAAAGGAAAAAATGCATCTGATGCAACAACAGATCCTTTTGTGAGAGTTTCTGTTAAGCCTGCTCTTTGCGCACTTTCTGCTGCTTTACTTGCAGCAATTTTGGCTGAATCGATGCGGCTCATTTGTCCGGCTCCAATTCCAACTGTTGCGCTATTTTTCGCGTACACAATAGCATTTGATTTAGCGTGCTTTGCTACACGAAAAGCAAATTGAAGATCACACATTTCATCTTGAGTTGGTGCCCGCTTTGTCACTACTTGCAATTTAAGATCATCGACTACCACGTTATCACGTGATTGCACTAAAATACCTCCTGCAAGTGTTTTCGCAAGAAGTCCTCCACAGCGTGGATCAGGAACTCCACCTGTAATGAGCAAACGAAGATTTTTTTTCTTGGCAATAATTTCACGTGCCGCCATTGTGGCATCAGGAGCAATAATCACTTCTGTAAAAATTTTAACAATCTCTTCAGCACATTCCTCATCAAGGGTTTGATTTAAAGCAACAATTCCACCAAATGCCGATACATTATCACACATAAGAGCTTTCAAATAAGCTTCTTTCAAATTTTCTCCTTCCGCAACACCACAAGGATTGGCATGTTTAATAAGAGCGACAGCAGCGGTTTTTTGCGGATCAAATTCTGCCACAAGCTCAAAGGCTGCATCTGTATCATTCAGATTGTTATAAGAAAGCGCTTTGCCTTGTAAAAGTTTTGCTGTTGCAATACCAAAACGTTTTTCATTATTGCGATAAAATGCTGCCTGTTGATGTGGATTTTCCCCATAGCGCATAACACTTTCAAGATGACCGGAAAAACTCTGCCATGATGGAATTTCAATTTTTAAATCCCGTGCAAACCACGATGCTATTGCCGTATCATAAGCAGCGGTGTGTGCATAAGCGCGCATTGCTAGCTGATGACGCATAGATAAGCTTAAACATCCATTATGCTGCTTTAATTCAGCTAGAATCGAATCATAATCTTTTATCGCTGTTACAACACCGGTATAAGCATAATTTTTTGCCGCGGCGCGAATCATCGCCGGTCCACCGATATCAATATTTTCAAGAATCGTTTGTCCATCAGCTCCCGATAGGATCGTCTCTTCAAACGGGTAAAGATTTACCACCAAAAGATCAATTCCATGAATGCTGTTCTTTTCCATAGCTTCCCTATGGCTAGGATCTTCTCTTACCCCTAACAAAGCACCATGAATCAAAGGATGGAGTGTTTTTACACGCCCATCCATTATCTCAGGAAATCCAGTAACTTCAGCAACATCTTTTACGGGTAAACCAGCTGCTATGAGGGTTTTTGCTGTTCCTCCTGTTGAAATTAATTCAACATTGTAAGTAGCATGAAGAGCTTGTGCAAAAGCAACCACACCCGTTTTATCAGACACAGAAAAGAGAACACGACAAACCCGATGAAGATCAGGTACGGGAAAATTTTTGGCAACAACACCCATAACAGCAGCCTTAAAAATGAAAGAGTTAAAATTCTAGTAAAACAAGCTTATACATTTATAGCATAAGCCTTTAGCAAAATACACTGAAAGGATAAACTGTCTTTTTAGAATATAGGATGATTCACCTTTTTCTATTATACTGTAAAAACCTCTCATTTGAGGTGTGGTGATAGGTATAAAAGTCTCATTGAGACATTAAATGTTTTTTTGTTGCTTATAACTCAATATCTCATCTTCATAGCAGTTGTGAAACAAAAAATGTATCCGTATGTTCTTTGCTATATTAGCTTTTATATTAGATGAAGGCGAAAAGTATTGCGTATATCAATTGGAGTAATCTCTGAAATGGGAAACAATCTAATGAAGCAAGAATATAAAATTATAAAGGTAAAAATAGGTGCCTATCTTTCCTATTATTTTTAAATTTGACTTTATGTTTTTCAAAAGCGTTTATGACAATTCTTTTTAAGAGTGTCGCGTAAATCTTTTGTGGATGGTATAAAGTTCATTGTATGCCTATGATCTTTAATTTAACAAAGGCGCAAGTTGGTAGCTTTTATTCTCTTTATCAGTTTTCAAGATTCTAAAAATTTTTGTTACTTGAGATGGAAGAGGTATTTTTTTAGTTTTTTTGCCGTAGCAGAAAAAGAAAAGCTCCTAACACACCAGCAGCTAAAATAAACCACGTGATTGCATAAACGAGGTGATTATTTCGAAAATGAATAATCGTAAGACCAACGACGGGAAGTTTTGCTTGTGGAGATGTTTTTCTGGCATCAATGAAATAAGGAGCAACAGTGGACAAACCAAGTTTTTGTGCCATAGCCGGGAGATCGCGCGTATACCATAAATTTTTGTCAGGATTATTTTTACGCGGGAAAAATCCATTTTTTTCACTCATGCGTAATAAACCTATAATCGTTGTTTGTTCTGTGTCCGTGGTAGAATTTTGCTGAGATGAGGCATTTGTATGCGATTGCTCTGAGTTTTGAAAATTGTTACGTTCATCCATGGGGATAAAGCCACGGTTGATAAAGATCAGTGTATTATCAGCAGTTTTTAAAGGAGTCAAAACCCAATAGCCTGTAGTATTTTGAGCGGCAGCAGTGACTAAAATATTTTTATCTGTTAAAAATTTTCCTGTGATAATAACAGGTTGATATTCATATTTTTCAAAAGTAACATCTGACCATTGATTTTTTGGAGGGGCTTTTATGGGGGGCAAATGAATGCGTTGATTGGTACTGGTGATAAGATTTGTTTTCCAGTTTAACCGTTGTACTTGCCATATACCTAATGCACTGAAGAGAAGAAAAAAACAAATACATAAAGTTCCAAATAAAAAAGAAGAAAAACGGCAAGAATTTCCCTGAAGCTTTGTCATAGGGGGCTCTTTTTTGCTCATGATTTGTGCTTCCTTTCGGGACAATAGGCTTTTATTCTAACATGTATATATTAAAAAAACATTTTGTACGCGTTTTGGTGGAATTTGCACGCCTTATTGAGGAAAAAGATGAAAAATGAGCCAACAAGAGATGAAAAAGGTTTTATAAAAGACTTGACCTTTTGTTGTCGACCCCCTATTAGAAAGAAACTTCCCAATGATGCCCGTTCAAGGTTGCATTGCGCGTGTTTTGCGTTCATTGTGTCCTTTGGGTATGGGGATTTGAAAGTTTCTTAGAGTTTAAGGGTGAAGTTTATGTCTCGTGCATGTGAATTGACAGGGAAGACGGTTCTGTATGGTAATAATGTTAGCCATGCGAATAATAAGACTCGGCGTCGTTTTTTACCAAATCTTTGCAATGTGACATTGATTTCAGAGGTGTTACAGCAAAGTTATCGCTTGCGTATTTCAGCAAGTGCATTGCGTTCTGTTGAGCACCGCGGTGGTCTTGATGGTTTTTTGATTAAAGCAGACGATAAAGAGTTGTCACAACGTGCGCGTTTGTTAAAACGCCAAATCGTTAAGAAAAAAGCTGAGCAAGAAGGTGAGCAGAAGGCTGAACAAGCAGCGTAATTTTCAGCGTTATTGTTTTTGGCTTTTTTCTTTTTGATCGCTCTGTTTTATTGGTTCCATATCCCAGGTTAAAAAAATGTCTTCAAGCGGTCCTTTATTAGAACAGCAAAAGAAAAGGTATGTTGTTTTTTCTATTTTTGCAATGTGCCTTGCTGTCACGGCTTCTAATATTTTAGTTCAATATCCTGTCTATTGGTTTGATTTGAATGAGCTGTTGACTTATGGGGCTTTTACTTATCCATTTGCTTTTCTGATCAATGATTTGACCAATCGTTTTTATGGTCCATCTGCTGCGCGGCGTGTGGTTTATGCTGGTTTTTTTACGGGTGTCTTTGTTTCTTGGATATTGGCGACACCACGGCTTGCACTTGCTTCTAGTTTTGCATTTTTATTTGGGCAACTCCTTGATATTGTTGTTTTTACTCCTTTGCGACGTAAAACATGGTGGAAAGCACCTTTAGCAGCAGCGTTGGTTGGTTCAGCTTTGGATACAGTGCTGTTTTTTGCTCTTGCTTTTTCTAGCTCGTTTGCTGTTCTTGATAAGATAACAGGCTATGCTGATAGTTCACTAGTGGAGAGTACTGTTTTGGGAGGGATAGGCATGCCAGTTTGGCTATCGCTTGCTTTTGGTGATTTTTCGGTAAAAATTATTATGAGCCTGTTTATGTTGATTCCTTATGGAACAATTCTTAATATTGTAAAGCTTCCTCTTTATCAAAGTCCTTCAAAGGATGATTCTTCTTTTGTTTGTAACAAATAATGGTCTTTGTTCTTTTGTTTTGCTAAAGAAGAGGGGAGGGGAGTTATGTCCTCTAAGGGCAGAATTTAAGCGGATTTATAAGAGGTATTTTGATTCTTTTCTCAAGTTGTATTTATCCATACATCATCTATGCTTACGATGTGTAAGGAAATGGTTTTGACTGATTCAGTATGGGATAAGAGCATCTTATCAGCATTAAAAACAGATAATAAAGCTCTTATAAAGGATCAAAAATGTTTTGTTAAGAGTTGTGATGTCTTACTTATGATTATTTGAGCTATAAGAAACTTGGTTCTTATAAAGGAAAAAACATTTCGATATACATTTGGGTAGTATATAAATAGAAAAATAAATACCAATGGTATCAAGTCTTTTTTGACAGTTTTAAAATTTGGTTATACTGATATTTATCATTATTTTAGTAACAAATGTTTGTGCAGATATGTTAATGAATTTACAATTTGTTATAATGCGATCTCTGTAGAATTTGGCAAACGCTTCGAGTGTTTATTTTAGATAATTGTAGGTTAGAAATGCGATACTTGGAGCTGATAGTATGAATAAAATGATAAATCAAACAGATCATACAGAGGCTTTATTTGATAATTTTGTATTAACTTCCTTGAAAAAACAGAGAGACTAGGGAGTTGCCTATTGTAAAATCACCTCTTTGTTATCCGGGAGGGAAAAGTCGTGCTGTTCCTATGATTATTAATAACTATATAAGGAAACAGAAAACTTTATGTTCTCCTTTTGTGGGAGGCGGTTCAATTGAATTAACCTTAGCAAAAAGAGGAACAAGGGTTTATGCTTATGATGCTTTTAAGCCGCTTGTTATTTTTTGGCAGATGCTTTTGAAAGATGCTTTAGCTCTTGCAGAAAAAGTGAGAGAATATGAAGATATGACTCCCGTAATGTTTTATAATCTCCAAAAAACTTTTGGGAATATTAAAAATCAATTAGAGATTGCTGCCGTTTTTTTTGTTCTTAATCGTTCTTCTTTTTCCGGAACGACACTTTCTGGTGGTATGTCTCCAGGACATCCCCGATTCAATTATCGTTCTATTGAACGGCTTAAAGATTTTAAGATTGAAAACTTCATAGTGGAACACAGAGATTTTACAGAAAGTATTCCTAAACACTCTAACGATTTTCTTTATTGTGATTCTCCGTACCTTATTAATCAAAAACTTTATGGTCACAAAGGCGATAAACATAATTCTTTTGATCATCAAGCTCTTGCTGAACTTTTGAGAAAGCGTCAAGGATGGGTTTTATCTTATAATGATTGTGTGGAAGTTAGAGAACTTTATAAAGGACATACAATACTTAATCCTGAATGGACTTACGGTATGGGAAACAATAAAAAATCAAATGAACTCGTAATTTTGAGTAAGGATCTTTAGGAAATTGCATGAATCAGGTAGAAAATGGAAAAGCCTTTGAATATGCTTTGGCTATGGGTTTTAAAAAAGCAACAAAGGCTTCTATAGAGTTTAATTCGTCTTTTCAAATAGCGGAGTCTTTTTATAATTTATTTAATGATACTGAAAAAAGGCTTTTAAATCTTGCTTCTATTGAAGCAGCCGTTTTTTACAATTACATGATAAAAATATTAGAAACACGAAAACTATTGTTCTTCAGGAAGATTTTGTTGGGATCAAAGGAGATGTCCGTGATATTATTTAAAAGTTCCTGAAAATCCTATTGGTATTTCTGCAAAACATAATCATAGCGCTATCAAACATCCTCGCCTTTCCAGTAAAATAGATTTTGGTAAAGAATGGACAGGTTATTCTTGTAGCAGCGTTTATTTCAATGAAGTTAGGCCTATTTTTGATTATTTAGCAGAGCTTAGAGATAAGAAGATGTTCTTTAGAGATATAGAGGATAAAGACAGCAGAGTTTATCTTCCAATCCTAGAAGCTTTTTCTAAAGAACTTCAAAGGCTTTGTTTAGATTATCAAGATAAATTTGTGAAGCTATTGTTTCAGTATGTTATAGGTTCTTATGATTTTTATAAGATTATGATAGATACAAGATCTAAACAAAAACGGGTTATTATTCAGTCTTTTAATTTGAATGGCACTCTAGGATATGGTCGTAAATGGAAAATTCCAAGCAAAATTTTATCCGTTGCACTAAAACCAGAAAGTAAAAACAAACTCATTATAATTTTTGAAGATGGTTGGAGCATTTCTTTTAGGATTCATAATGCATCCAGTAAAGTAGAAGCTTCCTTAAAGTTCGATATTCAATTTGTGGGATTATCTTCTCAGGTTGTTAGTCATCAAATTCCGATGGTTTAATGATAGAGATAATTTTTTAAAATGTAATCGTTGCTGATTCAAGGCAGGTTTATTTCTTATGAATATGAGTTCTTTTATCACTAAAAAGTATTTCTAATTGTTTTGTTATGGCGTCGGCGAGTTCTTCAGCATTCATAATTGTTACAGCACGTTGATAATAACGTGTGACGTCATGACCAATTCCAATGGCAATGAGTTCGATAGGGGAGTGTGTTTGGATTTCTTGAATCACTGCGCGTAAGTGTTTTTCTAAATAATTGCTGGAGTTGACCGATAGTGTCGAATCGTCAACAGGAGCACCATCAGAAATGACCATGAGGATGCGACGTTGTTCACGCCGTGATAAAAGGCGTTGATGAGCCCAAATCAAAGCTTCTCCGTCGATATTTTCTTTTAATAATCCTTCTTGCATCATCAAACCTAAATTGCGTCGTGCGCGACGCCATGGGGTATCAGCACTTTTATAGATGATATGGCATAAATCATTGAGGCGTCCAGGATTATGGAGTTTGTTTTGGGTAAGCCATTGTTCGCGCGATTTGCCTCCTTTCCAAGTTTTGGTGGTAAAACCTAAAATTTCAACTTTGACACCACAACGTTCAAGAGTTTGTGCCAAAATATCAGCACAACTTGCAGCAACGCTAATGGGGCGTCCGCGCATTGAGCCAGAATTATCAATGAGGAGTGAAACAACTGTGTCCCGAAATTGGGTGTTGCTTTCCATTTTAAAAGAAAGGGGTTGCATGGGGTCAATAATTAGACGTGGAAGCCGTGTTGTATCAAGATATCCTTCTTCAAGGTCAAAGTTCCAGTTGCGATTTTGTTGCGCCATCAAGCGGCGCTGGAGACGGTTTGCTAAACGTCCAACGATGTTTTGCAGATGATTGATTTGCTTATCAAGATAACGGCGTAAGTGATCTAACTCGTTTTCAGAACAAAAATCTGTTGCTTCCAAAATTTCATCAAATTGACGGGTGAAGATTTTATAATTGCCAAGTCTTTGCATTTGTTCCGAATCAGAAAAAAGGTGTTTGGGTTTGCTCGGCTTTTCTTGCCAAGGTCCATTTTTTTGCTCGCCGTCAGCTTGATCATTGTTGTTTGATTGTGTCGCTTGTGTTTTTCCATCATCTTGCACATCACTTTCTTGTTCAGTGCTGGTTTGTTTTTCACTTTGAGCGTGTTTTTTGTTTTTACTCTCTTCTTCTCTTTGGTCTTGAGGTTCACACGCATTTTTTAATTTTTTATTGTTTTCACTGTTAGAAGCTTCAGCTTGTTGCACTGTCATTTTGAGTGTAACAAGCATTTGGCGAACAATCTGTGCAAAAGCTTGTTGGTTGTAAATATGATGTGGGAGTTCATTGAGTTGTGATGCTGCTTTTTGTTCGAGTTCTTGACGCCACAATTCTAAAACAGGACCCGCTTCTCTTGGAGCTGCGCGCTTTGTTATTTTTTCACGCAATAAAAGTGCAATCGCTTCTTGGATGGGGGCTTCACTTTGGTTGCTAATCTTATGATAATGGGCTCTTTTGTATTTATCGGCGAGCATGACATCAAGATTTTTTGCAAGTCCCTCCATGGCTAAAGTACCAATTGCTTCAATACGTGTTTGTTCGAGGGCATCAAAGATAGCATGTGCTTCTGATTCTGGTGGAGAAAATTGCATGTGAATGCGGTTGTCATGCCATGCTTTGCGCAGAGCCATGGAATCACCTAGTCCGCGGGTAATAGTGATGTCTTTATTCGTTGCGTATTGAGGTAATTCTGGTAAACGCGCGCAACTTTCGCTTAAAGATGGTCGGTTATGACTAAAGGAAACTTCAAGGTTGTTTGTGCCTGCAATTGCACGCATACAGGTGGAAAGTGCTTTTTTAAAAGCTTCAGCATTAAGAGTGTTGTTGGAAGAGTCCTTTGCCAGATTTTTGTTGTCGCCAATATCGGTAGCCATGAGTGACAGATTCCTTAAGGCGAAACACCATGAATGAGTGATTCGGGAAGCTCTTGTCCAAAGGCGCGTTGATAAAATTCTGCAACAGTGGTACGTTCGAGTTCATCACATTTATTGAGAAAGGTTAATCGGAAGGCAAAGCCGACATCTTGAAAAATTGTTGTATTTTCTGCCCAAGTAATGACGGTACGTGGACTCATGACAGTTGAAAGATCTCCATTGATAAAAGATTGGCGTACCATATCAGCAACATGAACCATTTGTGAAATTGTCTTTTTTCCCTCAGCCGTTTGAAAAGATTTGACCTTTGAACAAATGATATTAACCTCTTTATCATGGGGTAAATAATTGAGTATCGTAACAATAGACCAGCGGTCCATTTGAGCTTGATTGATCTGTTGGGTACCATGATAGAGACCGGTTGTATCACCAAGACCAATGGTGTTTGCCGTTGCAAAAAGACGAAATGCTGGATGGGGAGAGATGACACGGCTTTGATCAAGTAAGCTTAGTTTTCCAGAGGTTTCAAGAACGCGTTGGATAACAAACATAACATCGGGACGCCCCGCATCATATTCGTCGAAAACAAGAGCAATATTATTTTGATAAGCCCATGGCAAAATGCCCTCTTTAAATTCAGTGATTTGTAAGCCATCTTTTAAAACGATAGCATCTTTTCCTACAAGATCGATACGACTTACATGACTATCAAGATTAATGCGAAGACAAGGCCAGTTAAGACGTGCAGCAACTTGTTCAATATGCGTTGATTTCCCTGTACCGTGATAGCCAGAAACCATTACACGGCGGTTAAAGGCAAAACCTGCGAGAATCGCTAAAGTTGTTTGCTGATCAAAAAGATAATCAGGATCGATATCAGGAACATGGGGACTTTTTGTGCTAAAAGCAGGGACTTTCAGATCTGTTTCAATATGAAATAGATCGCGAGCACAAAGTGTAATATCGGGCAAATTTTCAACGGTAAGATTTGTCATTATGTTTCTGGAAGGGAGAGGACGCTATTTATTCATTAGAAACGATACAAGAGTTAAAGTATTTATGCAATGCTCTATAATGAGAGCCTTAGATGTTGAAGAAAGATTTTTTTACGTATTCTATAATGTTTTGCAAAAAAGTAACATTTTGCGCAAATAATGATGGTCTAAATGAAAATAGACTCATATAAGCGCATGTTTTCAGCACAAACCAGACTTTTTTAGCAAATTGTAAGCATGTAAAACATCACGAAAGCGCTCTTCTGAAGCACGATTACCACCATTGGAATCAGGATGGTGCTTTTTTACCAACTCTTTATATTTCATTTTGATGTCTTCTGCTGAAGCGTTTGCCTGTAGTCCCAGTGTATCAAAAGCTTTTGCTTCTAAGGGCTTTAATTTTCGTGAGAACTTATTGCTTGAATGCTGCCCAGTAAAAAGCGTGAAGGGATCGCGCATGCGATTTTGATAGGCAGCTGTGCCAGAGCGAATCTTTGCATAATTCGCGGCTGTTTTTTTCGATGTACCATTGCTCAGATCTGTAGGCCATGTCGGACGATGTCCTGTGAGAGCATCCTTTTGAAATTTTGCGATATCTTTATTGCTAAGACCAGAGAAGTAATTAAAATTTTTATTATAGGCGCGTACGTGTTCAATACAAAAATATAAATATTGTCCTTCGTGATTTCGACCTGCTGGTGCTTTATGGGACCCTGTTTTTTCACAACCTTCCCACTGACACTGTTGTGCTTCTGGCTCAGCTTTTTGTTTTTTATTTGAGCTTATGCGAATTGAATCGAATAATTTAGATGTTATTGTCATATTATTGGTTTATGCAAAATTGATTAATTTTACAAGAATTGACTTTTGAAAAATTTGTTTTCACACTTATTCTATTATGAAAAAGGTGTATTTTTGCACGTTCATTTTGTTTGAGGAATGAAAAATGTTTATAGAAACAATAATTCAGAGAAAGCTTCAGGATGCTTTTCATCCGCAAAAGCTTGAAGTGATTAACGAAAGTCATCTTCATGAGGGACATCCTCATAATGAACATGCTTTTGATGGTAAAGGAGAAACACATTTTCGAGTGAAAATTTTATCTTCTTCTTTTTCTAATATGACACGCGTAGAAATACATCGAGCGATTTATAAAGTTTTACAAGAAGAGTTAGCTACTTGTGTTCATGCTTTGGCACTTGAGGTTGAAACACTCTAATTTTTTGATGAGACGTTTTTAGGAACGGGGATGGGCCTTTTGATAGATTTTTAACAAATGGTCTGTATCGACGTGGGTATAGATTTGTGTGGTGGAAAGACTAGCGTGCCCAAGAAGCTCTTGAATCGTGCGCAAATCTCCCCCCCGTGATAAAAGATGGGTGGCAAAAGAATGGCGCAGTGTATGAGGCGTTGCAGTTTCTGGTAAACCAAGGCTTGCTCGTAAGTTGCGTACAGTTTTCTGAATAATGGCGGGCTGTAGGGGACCGCCTCGTGCCCCGCGAAATATGGGTTGGTTATCCACTAAAGGATATGGGCAACATTTGAGATAATTTTGTACAGCTTCGTAAACAATTTTGATGAGAGGAACAAGGCGTGTTTTGCCGCCTTTTCCTGTTATAAATAAACTTGTTTTTTCAGGATCAGAAAATTGTTCTGGTGTGAGGCTTAAGGCTTCTGATATTCGCATTCCACAGCCATAGAGAAGCATGAGGACAGCCGCATTACGAGCGCTAATCCAAGGTTCATTTTCTAGCTGGTTTTCTTGTTTGACTATGTGAAGTGCTGATTTTATCGCTAAAGGTTTTGGGAGCAATTTGGGGTGTTTGGGGCTTCGGATAAGTTGAGCCGCCGGAACATTGACGATTCCTTCACGTGATAAGTATTTGAAAAAAGAACGGATGCCTGCTACTCCGCGGCTTAAAGAGCGCGCACTTACATTGTTTGTACGCCGATAAGCAAGATAAGCACGCAAGTCACTGATGCGTAAATGAGCAAGATCTGTAAGGGTTGGTGTATGATTTAAGTGCTGACAGAGAAAAGACAAAAATTGCCGCGTATCACGTTCATAGGCTTGCACTGTTTGTGCTGACATACGACGTGTTTGGGTAAGACACTCTAACCAATTTTTCCTTGCGTTTAAAATTGCATGGTCTGCTGGAATGAGAGGAATATTTTCATCTTTTCTCTTGTCGTTTTTGATGGGCATTATCTAGTTGAGAGTTTCTTTCTTTTTAGATTTTTCATCGTTAGAATGACCATTCTTGTTTTGGGGTTGCTCTTCACGATTGATAAGTTGCTTTTCACCTTTGAGAGAGAGTATTTTCACAAGATTGTGTGTTGACATCAAATGCGCAAAAATTAATCCTAAAAAGCCATTTTTATGAAGTTTGGCAAGTTGACTTGCTGATAATTTATTCAATTTTTCTTCATCAACAACCCAAAAATGTTCCAATTGCGCTGAGAGACCTTTATCGTTTTTCACATTGATGGATTTTTGGCTTAGAAGATCCATTTCTACAAGAGCATCAATAAACTCAGAGGTTTTCTCCATAGCGATTTTAAAACTTTCAAGAAAGCGAATACGTTCTTCCATAAAAGGAGAAATAGAGCCATCGGAATTAAAAAGTTCTGTTCCTGCAACTTCATTAAACATACCGGACTGTTGATCAAAGCACACAGAAAGTTCTTTTTCATTGCTAATTTGTGCCAAAACAAAAGGATAGCGACGGACAAAAGCAGGAACATAAGTATTGTTTTTCCAACTTTTATCAGAAGCGATATAGTCATTTTCGTCATTAGAAAGACCGACAAGAGCTGCGGATGTGTAGTGCCGTTTTTTTTGTTCATCTTCGGCGCACATAAATAAAATAGGATAGTCTAGTGCTGCTTGAAAATATTCAGTACTTGCTAAAGGAACCCAATGAGTATCCTTGGCAAAAGACATATCACTTGGAGGAGCAAATTTTAGATTTTTATGGGAAATTTTGTTGATTGGTGTGATATCTTTGTAAAATAGCATAATATTTGCCATAAGACTTTCTCCTTTATTAATTTGTTTTTGTTACCAAGAAAGGTCTTTTAGAAGATTGTCTCATATGGCAACAAGATTGAATAGAAAACTATAAGATTGAAGGGTTCATTTTTGAGAGATAATATTTTTGCATGAAGTATAATAAAGAAAAGCTTAAAAATAAAGTCTATCTTGCCATTATTGGTATGCCTCATGGTATAAAAGGAGATGTTTTTGTTAAAATTCTAAGTGCTGAGCCACAGCGTTTCAAGTTTTACAGCACTCTTTATGATGATATGGGGCGTTCTTATGAAATTGTAACTCTTCGCATACAAAAAAATAAGGCGATTGTACGTTTTAAAGGGGTAGAAAATCGTAATGCGGCTGAGTCTTTAAAAGGTATTCGCCTTTATGTGGCGCGCGATCAATTAATTGATGATTTGATGGAGGATGAGTTTTATCAAGTCGATTTAATAGGCTTGTGTGTCCAAGATTGTGGGGGAAAAATCTTAGGTGAAGTGTGTGGTTTTTTTAATTTCGGGGCTGGTGATTTGCTTGAAATACGTTTGAATACAGGTAAAAGAGTTCTTATTCCCTTTAGTAAGGCGGCGGTACCAGAAATTTGTATGGATTCTGGTTTTCTTGTTGTTGATTCCATGGCCGCTGGTTTAATTGATGGGGGAGACAATGATAAAAAGGAAATAGCTTGAATCTAAAAATAAAGATGAAGGTAAAAAACAACAGATGAATTTCGTCAATAAAAAGTGGAATGTGTGAAAATATTAAAAATGCTCTTTTGAGCAGATATTGTAAGCACTTTATCTCGAAATAGTCCTGAATTTTTAGAGTCTTTTTTAGTGCAAGTATTTAGAAGGATCGTATTGAATATGGCGCAGATCAAGGAGACTCAAATTAACGCTATAGCGTTAAAAGTCTTGTTTGTGCTATTTTTGCTATTAAGAGTCTGTTTAAGAAAATAAGGATAAGAAATAAAATGAAGTTTCAGGCGCGCGTTTTAACCCTTTATCCTGAAATGTTTCCTGGTTTTTTAGGGTATTCTTTAGCAGGGCAAGCTTTAGAGCGTGGAATTTGGTCACTGGAGACGGTACAGATTAGGGATTTTGCTTTAGACAAACACCATAGCGTTGATGATAAACCTGCTGGTGGGGGAGCTGGTATGGTAATGCGGGCGGATGTATTGGCGGCTGCTCTTGATTGCTGTCCACAGGATTCGCCAAGATTGTTGATGAGTCCACGTGGACGCCCTTTTGACCAAGCTTACGCGCATAGCTTGGCTCGTGATACGGGTGTAACGTTAGTTTGTGGACGTTTTGAAGGGGTTGATGAGCGAGTCATAGAAGCACGAGAATTAGAAGAAGTTTCTATTGGTGATTATATTCTTTCAGGGGGTGAAACAGCTGCATTGGTTATCTTAGATGCTATTATACGTCTTCTGCCTGGAGTGATGGGGAATGCAGCTTCTGCAAGGTGTGAAAGTTTTGAAAATGACTTGCTGGAACATCCGCAATATACCCGCCCTTCTCTTTTCGAAGGGCGGGGTATTCCGCCTGTATTGCTCTCAGGTCATCACAAAGCGATCGCAGATTGGCGTCAAAGCCAAGCCGAATTGTTAACACGTCAACGTCGCCCTGATCTTTATGCGCGTTATAATAAAAATCATCAGAAAACTTGATTCATATGATAAGGTGGTGTATTGCATGGCTCTCTTTTTAGAGAGTTTTTTATAAAAGGTTTTCTGTAGTTCCAAAATTAAAATGAAGGAATGGTGTATTCGCTCCTGTGTAAGACATAGCCTAAAGAGCTCCTTATTCTTAATAAAGGCTTTTTTGGTAAGAGTTGAGCGCTCTGACTGTTCGATAAAGAACATGAAGGATAAAAGAAATGAATATTATCGCACAGCTTGAAGCTGAACAATGTGCAAAAATTGAAGAAAAGCGCCAATTTCCAGCATTTCAGCCAGGAGATACAGTCCGTGTTATGGTGCGTGTGACAGAAGGTACACGGACGCGTGTTCAGGCTTATGAAGGTGTCTGTATTGCGCGTTCAGGCGGTGGGTTGAATGAGACCTTTACAGTACGCAAGATTTCTTATGGTGAAGGGGTGGAGAGGGTATTTCCTGTTTATTCTCCTTTGATTGAAGGTGTTGAGCTGGTGCGCCGTGGTAAAGTGCGCCGTGCAAAACTCTATTATCTACGTGGCTTGAGAGGTAAAGCTGCACGTATCGCTGAAAAGAGAGATTATCGGAAAAAAGCTGAAAAGGTTGTTGAGAAAGTAGAAGCAGCATCTGTCAGCACAGATGTTGAAAAGAAAGTTTCTGAGTAAAGATTATATCGGCTAAACTTTATGCAAAAGCGGCTTTTATGCCGCTTATTTGTGTCTTTCTTGATTCGTTTTGCCTTTTAAAGGGCTTGGAGTGGACATAAAAATGTTCAATCTATCAATTTTTCCTCTTTTTATTCTTAATTATGGGTGCAATTTAAGAGACCATTGCATATATCGTGGATACTCAAAAGGATAAGTTTAATCTGAAAAAATGTCTGTTTATATTTGGAAAAGATTTTAGACCTTTGACGTGAAGATAAAAGTGTATTAGATTAAGGCGAGTTTTGCGGATCATATCCGGAGAGTAATCGGTTTTTTTATGCGTGACCTTTAATCCGTTATTTGAGACAACCGACCTGTAATATCGGTATCTTGAGATGCCAAACAAGTAAAAACGAGAGAGTATGTTTAGTCGTTTTGCGCGAACTTTCTCGTTCATTGCGGTTGCAAAAACCAGGTCAGGATATTTTATGATAGAGACAACTAGGATAAAAGAGCGCCCTCGTTCCCCTCATATAAGTATTTATCGTTGGACAATTACTATGGCCATGTCCATTGCACACCGCATTACGGGTATGGCACTTTATGTTGGAACGGTTTTTCTTGCTGTTTGGTTAATTGCTATTGCGTGTGGCGAGGAGACATTTAGAACAGTTTACGAAATTTATAGTTCTTGGTTTGGATTGTGTATTTTGTTTCTTTATACTTTGGCAGGGGTTCATCACATGGTTGGTGGTGTTCGCCACATTGTTTGGGATCTGAAGCCTTGCCTTTTGGCAAAAGAAAAGGCAACAGTCACTGCTTGGGCGACAGTTTTTATTTCTCTTATTGTTACTTTTGCGATTTGGATTATTGGATATACCGTTGTTTAGCTGGGGGTGAAAAGAGACATGAAAAAAGATTTTCGAACGGAACTTGGAAAAGTACGGGGGCGTGGCAGTGCTCATGAAGGAACAGAGCATTTTTGGCTAGAACGTTTGACGGGGTTTATCAATCTACCACTTTTGATATTTTTTATTGTTCTTATTCTTTCGCTTGTGGGCAAGGATTATAGTATTGTGCGTGCACGGCTTGCACATCCTATTGTTGCTATTTTGATGGGATTGATGACTTTTTCGGTCCTTTATCATATGAAACTTGGTATGCAGGTGGTGATTGAAGATTATATTCCACGTGAAGGTTTTCGGATATTCTTTTTGACGTTAAATATTTTATTTTGTTTTCTCATAGGTGGTATCATTATTTTTTCTCTTTTGAAAATTGCATTAGGGGGTTAAACAAGTATGGCGGGTACAGGATCATCTCTGGGCGCTAAAGCAGGTAACGCCCCTTATCGCACTGTAGATCATAAATTTGATGTTGTTGTTGTTGGGGCAGGTGGTGCAGGATTACGTGCGACACTGGGTATGGCAGAACAAGGATTAAAGACAGCTTGTATTACGAAGGTTTTTCCAACGCGCTCACATACGGTTGCAGCACAAGGGGGAATTGCTGCATCGCTTTCAAATATGGGACCTGACAATTGGCAGTGGCATTTATATGATACCGTGAAAGGTTCTGATTGGTTGGGCGATACCGATGCAATGGAATATTTGGTGCGTAATGCTCCTGCTGCTGTGTATGAATTAGAACATTATGGCGTTCCTTTTTCGCGAACGCAAGAAGGCAAAATTTATCAGCGTCCTTTTGGTGGACATACGACACAATTTGGTGAAGGTCCACCTGTTCAGCGTACTTGCGCAGCAGCTGACCGTACAGGCCATGCCATTTTGCATACGCTTTATGGACAAAGCTTAAAGCATAATGCGCAATTTTTTATTGAATATTTTGCACTCGATCTCATCATGACGGATGGGGTTTGTACGGGGGTTGTGGCATGGAATCTCGATGATGGTACAATACATCGTTTTTCTGCCAAAATGGTTGTTCTTGCAACCGGTGGTTATGGACGCGCTTATTTTTCTGCGACATCGGCGCATACCTGTACGGGTGATGGTGGTGGAATGATCGCACGTGCTGGATTGCCACTTCAGGATATGGAGTTTGTGCAATTCCATCCGACAGGGATTTACGGTTCTGGCTGCTTAATTACAGAAGGAGCTCGTGGTGAAGGAGGCTATTTAATCAATTCTGAAGGTGAACGCTTTATGGAGCGTTATGCACCTTCCTTTAAGGATTTGGCTTCACGTGACTTGGTTTCGCGTTGTATCACACTTGAAATTCGTGAAGGGCGTGGCGTTGGACCTAAGAAGGATCATATTCATTTGGTTCTCAATCATATTGATCCTGCAATCTTGCATGAGCGTTTACCAGGGATTTCAGAATCAGCACGGATTTTTGCAGGGGTGGATGTAACAAAAGAGCCTATCCCCATCTTACCAACGGTTCATTATAATATGGGTGGGATTCCTACCAATTACTACGGGGAAGTTCTCAATCCAACGGCTGATTCGCCTGATCGTATTCAACCAGGGCTGATGGCGGTAGGAGAAGCAGGATGTGCTTCTGTTCATGGTGCTAATCGCTTGGGGTCAAATTCATTAATTGATCTTGTGGTGTTTGGTCGTGCTGCTGCCATTCGCGCGGGTGAAGTTATTGATCGGAATGCAGAAATTCCACCCATCAATGAAGAAGCTGTTGACGAAATTATAGCGCGTTTTGATCGTTTACGTTTTGCACAAGGGGCAATACCAACAGCTGTATTGCGTGAAAAAATGCAACGCACGATGCAAGAAGATGCAGCAGTCTTCCGTACAGAAGATTCTTTGAAACAGGGATGTCAACGGATGAATAAAATCTGGGGGGAATTGTCGGATCTCAAAGTCACAGATCGTTCTCTGATATGGAATTCTGATTTGGTTGAAACATTAGAGCTTGAAAATCTCATGGCGAATGCAATCATGACTGTTCATTCTGCCGAAGCACGTTCAGAAAGCCGTGGCGCTCACGCTCGTGAAGATTATCCAGAGCGTGATGATAAAAACTGGCGTAAACATACGATTTCACATTTGTCAAAAGAGGGTAAGGTGACATTATCATATCGACCTGTCCATGTGGACCCGTTAACATCTGAAGCTGATGGTGGGATCGATTTAAAGCGCATTGCACCTAAAAAACGGGTTTATTAAGGGGAGAATGAAATATGGTACAAATTAAGCTTCCCAAAAATTCTCAAGTAAAACCGGGAAAGGTTTGGCCTAAACCTGAAGGTGCTACAAAGCTGACGGAATTTCACGTGTATCGTTGGTCGCCTGATGATGAGGAAAATCCTCATTTAGATACTTATTATGTGGATCGTTCTGCTTGTGGTCCTATGATTCTTGATGGGCTTTTGTTTATTAAAAACCATATTGATCCAACTTTGACACTTCGTCGATCATGCCGTGAAGGCATCTGTGGTTCATGTGCGATGAATATTGATGGAACCAATACATTAGCTTGTACCAAAGGGATGGATGATGTAAAACATCCCATTAAGGTCTATCCGTTGCCTTCCATGCCGGTTGTTAAAGATTTGGTTCCTGATTTAAAGCGTTTTTATGCACAACACCGAGTCATTGAGCCTTGGTTGCAAACAGTTTCTCCTGAACCTGCAAAAGAATGGTTACAAAGTCACTCCGATCGCCAAAAAATCGATGGCCTTTATGAATGTATTTTGTGTGCGTGTTGTCAGACTTCATGTCCAAGTTATTGGTGGAACGGTGATCGTTATTTGGGCCCCGCTGTTTTGCTTCAAGCTTATCGCTGGATTGCGGATTCACGTGATGAGATGTGTGGTGAACGTCTTGATAATTTAGAAGATCCTTTCCGCCTTTATCGTTGCCATACGATTATGAATTGTGCGCAAACTTGTCCAAAGGGATTAAATCCAGCGAAAGCGATTGCTGAAATTAAAAAACTCATGGTTGAACGCCGCCTTTGAAAATTTACTGATTGATCAAAATAAAGCGCAAGGTGGGAAATTGTATCTCCTTTTAGCAATTAAATCTCTAAAAGAAGATCGGCTGCTTATGGGGGCGCAGTAGCTATCATCATTCTAAAAGTGAAGTAATCCCTAAAAATTTAAGCAATTCTTGCAATGGCTGAGCAGAAAACTCATAGTTGAATATTATCTTTGAAAATTAACCGATTAATGAACAGTAAAAAGAAAAATAGAAAATTGTGCGTGTTTTTTGTGCCTCTTTGAGGCTTAATCTCTAAAAATTTATTGGCTTCTATAAGGCGGTTAGTATAGTTATTATTGCCTTTAAAAAGGCATTAGTCTTTCGAGTAAACTATACTTTAAATAGCGTTCTATGTAAAAACAATAAAATCAATATGCCATGTGTTTTTATTTTTATTAAATTCGCATCATAATTTATACTTTGACGCAGATTCAATTGATCATTTTTTATAAAAAAGATCACTCTGTATAAATATAGCACAAAAAATAAATGCTGATACAAATATTATAACGCATGTAAATTATTCATATGAAATACAAAGAAGTGATCATTATGACAGTTTGTCATTTTACGATACGTTTATTATAATATCGAAAATATTGCGAATATTCAGGATTAGGAATTTTTGATAACATCATTTATATATTTAAAGGTCATATTTTTTATTTTAAAGATTGGATTGTTAATAGCATTAAAAAACAAAATTTATAGTTCTTAAAAAATGGAGAACGTAAAATCCCTATCTATTGTAGAGATAGATCATACAGTTCAGGGGGAAGTAATTTAAAATTATTGTAACGTCATAGATTTAAATTCATTAAAGAGCAGATAAGACGTTTGAAAAATAGCAAATTTATAGGTTTCTCTAAAAATTTAGAAAACGATAGTAAGAATTCTAAGAACACATGTTGCGAATGTGGAATAAGCGGTGTTTGTAGGTTCGTTTGAGTTGAATAAATTCAATAATCAAAGAAAATATGTTGTATTTTGACGAGTTTCGGAGGTTTTGATTTTATATGTTTTTATCTATAAAAAATAGAGATTTCTAGGTTTAGATCTTATTTATTATGTTAGGGTATTTCATTGTTCTTGTATGTATGCTTAAGAAAGTTGTTTAAGCAGTAAAAGTGTTTTTTATTTTTCAGCATAAAAGATATTTCTTAACATGAAAAAGAGGTGTCCAAGTATTAACGGTATAATCAGTCATTGTTTTGGTATTTATTCTGTTGTGCCATAAAACACTATCGTATTTAGGATGTGGTAATTAGAGTGGTTAGAAGGTGAAATCTGCTAGGCGAGGGGGCGGATTGTTTGCAGATTAGTTTGCGTGTTAAGAGGCTTCGTCCTTTGAGGTGTGATAGGTGGAGTCTGTTAGCCAATTACGTAAATGAGAGCGAAATCTACGTGGACAGGTTTTTAGTCTAATCTCTCTTATATTGTGATAGGAAATTCACATTAATAAGGACTACGACCGGTTACAGAAAACAGAAATCATTGCGAAAAAACAAGCGTGCTTATTTTAAAATTTTTAATATTTGTGATCATAATGGCATGCGAAATCTCCTGTAGTATCACGCAGACCGTTCGTATTCTCGAGCCAAGAATTGTTCATATATCCTCTTCAATCTGATCTTCACGAATTGATGCAAGAGATGGGTACGAACACCTGTAAGAATAAGCAGATGCAAAGCCAGTTGTATCATTATTGTTGCTTTGCAGAGTGTTCGATAAAAATCTGGAACATTTCTCCAATTCATTGCCGGTTTATTAATGACTTTATGGCGTTGTTTTTCTAAAAGAGCTTTTGCTGTTGCAGCTTTCACTTATCAGATGGGAGTTAAGAGTGTTATGTATCTCTGTTGGCGTAATCTTTGAAAGTCGCTATACAGCCTCCTAATTTGAGGAGAATATGAAGCTGTAAAGGTGCAAACCAGTTTCCATTTTAGCATCATTTTTAAATTCTGCTTTACGACTTTTAAAAGCATCTAGAGTAATGTCTTTTAAATAATAGAGATTACGCATTGCTTCACGCTTTTGTTTCTCTCGTTCTTTAATAAGATCAAAACCCTTATGTAAAACAGAACGCCCCGAACCAAATACACTTTGCTTGTCAATTTACACGCTTGTTTTTAAGAAACCTTTCTTTAAGGTGCCTAAGCTTATTTCACTACAGAGCTCGTGGATGGTATAATGGTAAAGCCCCGATGAATAATATAAAATTTATAGAGCATCTCCATTTTTACACTTCATAAAAGAGCAAGTTGGGCGCCATTAGACACTTTGCAAACTCCCAATATTGTGACAATTTTGGGCATTTTGGATGGTTTATAAAAGGCATTTTTAGTGCTTTTTGTACAGTTTCATTCTATACGGCTTTATTTACTTATAATGTGCAAGAGACATGGTTTTGGTTAATAAACAGCTTTGAAATGAGAGAATCCTACGGTATTAAGATCTTTTATCCAACACGCAAAATAATGAACACTCTTTATAAGACAATGTGATGCATCTTAAGAAGAGTGATTGTAGATCTGTGCTTTTAGGAATTTTTGCTTTTTGAGGTGTAGAGAAGAGAGCAGGAATATTCAGAGTAGAGCTTACCTTATGTAATCTATGGATATCGTCTTTAGGAGAGGGACATAAGCCACGTGATATGGTTAGCAAAGCTTGCTTAAGAGAAATTTGGTTGTTTACGAACAACTGGAGGTTAAGAATCTTTCTTCGTCCGAAGAAGACGTTGATATGCCACTATACTTTTTATTACCAAATAGAATGTGGTTTATGGATGCTAAATTGAAATGATAATTTATTTCGTATGAGGTTTTCCGTATTTGGAGATTGTTTGGTTAAAAAACACATTTATTAATCACTTGAAAATAGCACTTAGAATTTTTAAACGATAAGTTTTGGTCTTGATGACGATAATTGTTTGTGATGATCGAAAGTATCTATTTTACGAAGCTTTCATTGATAGGCGAATCAAAATTTATTCTTTTCTTTTGTTTAAATATTTATTTTGCAGCTATTTTTTCTTTTTTGCATCAAAGATACTTTTTCAAAAGGTAAATGGAAAGAATGATCAAAGGCAAGAGAATAGAGAGAGCCTTATGTATAATTTGATTTTCTCGTAGAGTTGTTGTCTATTAACTTTTTTCTTTTTTTCTTCATGAAGAGTGTAGAAAATCCATTGGAGAAGCAAAGAAAATAGGAAAAGTTAAATAAATAGCCGTAACAATTAGTTACGGCTATTTTTGTTTGCTTCATATTACCGAGAGAGGAAGCTCCCCTTAAGCGATTTTTGATTTAGCAAAAATCGGGTCGTAAAAGACTTCAGAGAGTTTTCTATCTTTAAAGAACAACACTACGTCAACTGTTGTATAGAGAACGATTTTTATCATTTCTAACTCGAGTTGCCGGCCAATTTCTGATCTTTTAATCAAGGTGGCACATCGCTCAAATGTCTGCAAAGCGCTGTTGGCATGCGTTGTTGTAATCGATCCGGGATGACCAGTGTTGAGCGAATTGAGATATTCCCATGCTTCATTGCCTCGCAATTCAGCGAGAAAAATTCTGTCAGGCGACTGACGCATACACGCATCTAGGCATTCTTCAGCTGAAACACGACCTACATTGTTACCATAAATCATATGTACATGATTGGGATGATTGGGTAGAAAAAGCTCATGAACATCTTCAATTGTGATAATACGCTCCTCTACAGGGACCTTTTCAATTAAAGAGCGAGCAAATGTTGTTTTACCAGATCCTGTTTTGCCTGCGATAATAATGTTGCGTTTGTGAAGGACGCATTTTTCCAAAAATTCAAGAATTTTTCCCTCACGTTTACTTTGTAAGAGTTGAACTTCAAATGGTTCCAACCGTGTGAAGTCCTGCCTCGATAACAAGTTATTGGCTTCTTTTGCTGAAGGCTTATTAAAACTTACATCAGAAAAATCGTCAAAAGCCCCTTCTTCTTTGAGTTCTTCTAACGTCTTAACTATGAGAGAATGTTTACGAATTACAAAGGAAAGAGCACCATCAACAACAGCTGGTGTTTGTATAATTGTACCACGTTGCCCACCAGGCAAGAGCACATAATTAATACTTCTGGGAGCCATACCGTTATAAACGATAATAGCTGTAATAAGCGTTTGCAAAAAAGTGGTTGTTAACTCTGGTACGCTATGTACTTGCCAACCCTTAAAGCTTTTCGTCCATACTTCACAGGGGCGGCAAATCGATAATTCAGTGATCGTGGGATCTTCTAAAAAACAATCAAGCGGTTGCAGAAGCTGAAAAACTGCTTGATCTTTTTGTATCGGGTTAACGTGTGACGAGACTGTAGACATCGCTGAAATCCAGATCACGAGCAACAAAAATATTTACTCGTTCGCCTTGGTTTTTGTAAAGTGTTGGTGTGATATTGATGGAATTCTGAAGAACATCGATTGCTATAGATTCAGCATTCTGAGCTCCTTTATTTTGTGAGTTATCTTTATTTTCTTTGCTGCTTTTACCAACTTTTCCTCTTACCCATTCTCCTAAATCACCGATAATGCTTACCATAATTGCACTACCAAATCGTTCCCAAAAATGTCTGTCAACCCAGCCACCAATACCCGCTTCACCCAGAGGACCTGTGCCTGGTGAGTCAAGATTGACAACAACACCAGAAGGCGTTTCAATGCGTAACCATTGCACAAACACGCGCGTTTGTCCTTGTTGTATGCCACTTTGGTAAAAACCAACGACTTTAGAACCACGGTCAAGCAAAACAACACGTCCACTCGTGGAATAAATATCGCGTGTTAAATGACACGTCGTCATTCCGGGTTGTGATGTAATGATTTTTGTTTCTAACGTACAATCTATTTGCGTTCCTTGTGTAATCAAAAAGTCACGGTTACGAAGTTGCATCGCATGTGATTGACCTAAACGCACGGGCTGAAGGTTATCAAATAATACGCCATTACCTCTATCATTATTCGATGCTTTATTATTTGTATCTGTAGATCCTTCGCTACCACCGTTGTTAAGGCTAGAACTGAGCATACGTTTGCGTGCTAATTCTTCAGAATCTTGGAGCATATGTGGAGGAATGGCTGTTTGAAGAAGTTTACTCAAGGCCGGTGGAATATCCAAGTTTGAATCTTCTATTTGTGTTGATTTTTCTGCTTCTTCTACAATCTTTGGCTCTTCTATAATCCGAGGGACATAGTTTGGTATAATTTGCTGTACTATTTGTTGTGGTTTTTCTTCCTCAACCTCCACGGTATTACGCATTTTAAAAGCTTTCCAAGTCAAGGCAATCGGTATCGCTACTATGACAATAAGTCCTACCATTAACAATGCACGGGTACCTGGAATTGTCGGACGACGTTCAGAACCTAGTTCGGATCCTCCATAGGCACCTTCAATATGTTTTTGCTCGACGTTGTCCAGTTTTGTACCTTTTCCCTCTCCTTCCTTATTGTCAAACATCATTTTCCTCCTTTATTGATACGATAAACCACCGAAGATACTGTCCCTGTTGTGTTTGGTACGCCATTGGGGTCATAGGCTTCATTAAAAACAGCTAGAGCGCGTTTACCAAGCCGTATGAGCCATTTAGGATTGACCTTATGAACGGCGATAATATCATTAGAACTGCCGATAACGGTGCGTGGTATTAAGCTTTCATTGCCTTCAGCATCTACGACATAAATCGATGGCATATCCATGTTAGCGGGAAATTTGAAGTAAGTAATACGCCCATTGTCCCAAGCATTTATCGGAGCAATATCTTGGTGACCGCTCATGGTATAACTGAGATTATAGCCGTTGACGCTTTGGTGAAAACCACGTTCAATCGCAAGGCGTCGATTGTTTTCTTCTGACTTTTCATCGTTTGAATCGGGATAATGGAAAGCCAATTCATATGTTGATCCCGCACGGTCATTCCGAAATTGTAGTCGGAATTTATAACTCCGTTTGTCGGTTACAACGATGAGATTGGTATTGGCAAGTTCTGCTTTTGGTTTAATAAAAATATGCCGCCCTTTATGAGCAAAGGCATAGGCTTCAGAATCGCCAAAGGCATGAGTTATGTACTGTTCACCTTCTTCAAGAATAATATGTGTTGCCACACCAAGAACTGTTTCAATTTGAACCACATCGGCTTCGTTATATGTTATATAGCGAATGCGGTGATCATATTGTGAATTTGATGGACTTTTGAGCGCCTGCACAGGTACCGTATAAAGAGAAGAAAACGAAGACAATAGAACAACGAACGCAAGTTTTTTCATAACAATCAATTCCTTAATCATTCAACAGTATTTCTGGGTCAGAACGGTAACTTGTTACTTGAAAACCAAGGGGGTTAAGCAATCGATCAGATGATTTCATGGGTGCACCAACATAGGTGTAACCAATTGTTGCAATTTGGTGCTGTTTTGGTCCAGTAGCAGCACCGTTGCTGTCAAGTTGCTGAGTCGTAAAACGTACAGTTGCTTGACCGAGTCCATTAGGCTGGATTGATCGTACTTTAACTGTGATACGTGCTTTGTTGGAAAGCACTTTGTCCCGTGCATTTTCTCCATCATAGATTTTATAATATTCTTGTTGAACAGATGCCGCACTTAAAAGTGCTGTTGTGTCATAGTTCAGTTGAATAGTATCGTAGTCGTAAGTTTCGCGGTTAAGCACATATTGATTTAGCCAATATCTATCTACAACTTCACCATAGCTTTCTTCGTGTTCACGCATGATTGAGATAACATCAACTGCACCTGTCGTATTATCAACGCGCAATACTAAGGGAGTTGGAGCTGGTTGAGAAAATCCAACAACTCCACATATCATACCGAATAAGCCAAAAAGACCCACAGTACTCGCAACACGCCATGCCGTTCTGCGCGACCTTATAAATTCATTGATAAGATCACGTTCTAAGCCACGGCTTTCTTCATAATAACTTCTAAGTTGTTCGGCTTTCACTGGTTTTGCTTGTTTTGTTTTCATCTGTCTCCTCGCTTGATTTCGGCAGGGATTGTTTTATTAATAGGCACACGATTTNTACCTGGTTAATTTTATCGAAAAGTTGCGTGAACATAGTGAAGTTCATGGCATTCCTCTTTAACGAATTTTCAACTTTTTATCACCTTGAAACATAGATACATGCTAAACACTTCATTTGCATTTATACAGTCCCTAAGTATTTTCACCACGATATCTTGGCTTTGATAAAATCTCTGTGTCTCTTTGAATTATTGGGATAGTACTGAACCCTGTAAATTAGCTTTTGTGTTCATCGTATGATCGGTATCTGTTTTTTTTCATTGTTAAAAAACATCATATCAAGTTCGCGTCGTTTCTTTTTGATAAGTGATTGCTCAGCATCATGTAAATACGCTACCATTTCCATTTTTATAAATTCATTTTGGATCATAGCTAATGTACCATCGATATGTGCTTGAAGATCTGCAATGTCTTTCAGTTTTTCTTTTGTTTGAAGCTCATCGAGTAGTCCTCTGAGGTATTGAAAACGACTTTCTATGTTTTCAAAACTTTCCAAACTCACAGCTTTATCTTGAACAGATACAGATTGTAAACGCCCAGAAATAGCTTTGCTGATTTGATCAAAGTTCCCAGAAACTTTGTTTTCTTCCTCCAAGACCTCTTGATATGATTGCCTTGAAAGCTTACTGTCTGTATAAAGAAATTCTGGCTCTTTAAGAAAAAAACTAGAAAAGTCTATTTGCTTTGGGTTTGTTTTCTGATCCTTTGTTATAGCCTGATAAGCTTTTTCTACTTGTGAAAGTTGTTGTCTTTTCGAATCAAGCTGCTTTTTTAAGAGCTCAATAATTTCTCCTTTTTTTAAAAGCTGAAGGATTTCCGAATATTCTGCTGATAGAGCAGGTTGTGGCGATGGAGCAGGTGGTGGCGATGGAGCAGGTGGTGGCGATGGAGCAGGTTGTGGCGGTGAAGCAGGTTGTGGCGATGGAGCAGGTGGTGGCGATGGAGCAGGTGAATTCTGTTTAGTATGTGATTCCGAAAGAATCTGTGCCCTTAAAAGATTTAGCCGCACGCTACTACCTAAATGACTTCCATCAAAATTGCTTGCATGTGCCAAATTTATCNGGTGAGTCTACAGTTGGATCCTTAGGTGGTTTTGGGGGTTCGAAACTTACGCCTACATCTGCATTTGCTGGAGCTAGATTCAGTATTCCCAAAAGGGTAACCATTCCTACTATAATAAATTGCTTTTTCATCTGTCTCCTCGCTTGATTTCGGCAGGGATTGTTTTATTAATAGGCACGCGGTTCNTATCTTGGCTTTGATAAAATCTCTGTGTCTCTTTGAATTATTGGGATAGTACTGAACCCTGTAAATTAGCTTTTGTGTTCATGAAAAAAGCAAATGTTGTAAAGAGCTTTATTCGCTAAATTCTTACACTGGGCATACTGCTGTGCTCAAAGTTCACTATTCTTCCATACAATTTACGTTTTTGTATTTCGATAAGGAGCTCTTCATTATCGCGTAAATTTCTGACCATTTGTAATTTTGCATATTCATTTTGGAGCATGGATGACATGTTCCTGATGCGTGTTTGTAGCTCGAAAACTTCCGCTAGATTCGTTGTTCTATTTATCTCATTTAAGAAATCGATGATTTGCGTAAAGCGCTTCTCTACGTCTTTGAAAGTTTGCAAGCTTACAGCTTTTTCGACAATTCCACTATATTTAAGACGCTTATCAATTATTTGCCGCATCATCGTTGGCGGAAGGCTCCAAAAGTTTGCCCTTTTCTCTTCGGCATAAATAGAAAATGAAATGTCTTTGAGATTGGGATACTCAGTCACAAATAGGTTATGGTAGTTTTGGTTTAGTTTTGCGTAGATAGGCATATCGTGTAAGAAAAAATTCCCCTCCTCTTTTATTCTTAGTTCTGTTATTCTACTTCCTGTTATAGATTGATAGACTTTTTTCGCGTTATTGATCTGCTCTTCAGTTACTTTAATTTTTTCTGTTAACAACTGAATAATTTTCAGATATTCTGTTGAGGAAGAGATTTGGATAGTTGAAGTTTGAGCGTCAGAACCCCAACTAAAGTTAGACCTTAGAGTTAAATCTATCATTGCCAAAAGACTAATCATTCCTATTGTAATAAATCGTTTTTTCACCTTAACACTCCTCTTTTTGACGATTAAAAAAGCCCAACNTTTAGCCGCACGCTACTACCTAAATGACTTCCATCAAAATTGCTTGCATGTGCCAAATTTATCATTCCCAAAAGGGTAACCATTCCTACTATAATAAATTGCTTTTTCATCTGTCTCCTCGCTTGATTTCGGCAGGGATTGTTTTATTAATAGGCACGCGGTTCCTATCATTGGGCTGTTTTAGCTTTGGTGCTAATGCACAAGCCGATAAAAGGTTTGCAATCAAAATTACAAGAATGATATTTTTCATTTTAATATGACTCTTTTTACTGTTATATACATTCTGATATTTTTTGTCATTATTATAATTTTGACACTAAAGTAAAGTGTATAGTTTACGATAATTTATCTTTTCTTAATTTCATTTTT